>JAOAPG010000102.1 GCA_025462785.1 Acidobacteriaceae bacterium | reverse complement strand
CCATAAAGTATAGCAGCATCAGCCCGAGCGCGCCCACAAATCCAGGTTCTTCAGCAAATGCGGCGAAAATGAAGTCCGATTGGGGAACGGGCAGAAATGAAAGATGGGTTTGCGACCCGCCTGAGCTCCCCCAAATGCCTCCAGATCCGACGGCAATTAGGGATTGTGTGACCTGATAACCCGACCCCTGACTGTCTGCGTCCGGGTGCATAAAGCTCGTAAGTCGTTCTCGCTGATAGGGTTTGAGGACATGGAATGCCACCGGCATCATCAATCCCGCAAGAATGAAAACTGCAGCCGCCTGCTTCCAACGCACTCCACCCAGGAACAATCCCATGATCGCAATCGGTAAGTAGGTAAGCGAAGTCCCAAGGTCTGGTTGTGCCAAGACCATTAACATTGGAACCCCTACGATCGCTCCCGCCTTGAAGAAATCTGGCCAGGTAAGGTCTTTTTGTTGGAGATCCGCAAAGTATTTGGCTACCGCCAAAATGAGGATCAGCTTCACCCACTCGGATGGCTGGAAGTGCTGGCCTCCGGGCATTTTGACCCAACGCCGGGCGCCCAGATACTTCTGCCCAAAGACCATCACCACCATCAACGAAGCGACGGATGCGATGTACATCCAATGAACACGGTCGAGTAGAACCTGATAATTCAGGAAACTGATCAGGAACATGCCGCCGAGACCGCCTGCAATCCAGTAAAGCTGCTTGATATGAGCACCAGCAAATTTGGTGTGTTCAGTGGCGCTGCGAATCTCCATCACCCCTAGGCCACAGATGGCCAAGACAAAGAGGAGAAGCACCCAATCGAAATCGCGATATGAAATGTATCTAGACATAAAGTTCAGGCTCTGGGCTGTAGGCTCTCGGGCTCTAGGCTCCGCCCTCGGACCTTCAGTGATTGGCCCATCCCCACCCGCTCGAAGGTCTGCATTCTCTGCTTCAACTCCGCCCGCTCCACGACCTAGAGCCTAGCGCCCAAAGCCTAGAGCCTGCTCCTCCACTCCTGGCGCAGCCGTCGCCAGCGGTAAACGCTGTTTCGGAATCTCTAATGACACACGCCCGCCGTGCAGGTCTTCATCGCCAGCTTCGTTCCATAAGGCTCCCACATCTACCTTTTGACTTGACTCTGCTACTTTAGTCGGTTGTCGGCGTTGCTTATCCACATAGGCTTTAATAACTTGCGTCGCCAGACGCGCCGCCAAACGGCCGTGCTCACCGCCCTCAAATAGAACGCAAACAACAATGTCTGGATTGCGGCGAGGCGTGAATCCGACAAACCACCCATTCTGCGCCAAAGCTTCGCTGTTAGAGTGCTTCGCTCGAACCGCCAGTGAGACGATCTGCGCCGAACCCGTCTTGCCCGCGATATCGATCCCAGGAATATGCGCGGACGGCGCTGTTCCCTCCGGCAGCAACACCCGGCCCATCGCGTCCGTAATGGTGTTCCATCCGTTCGGATCAATCGGGATGTTCTTTACTTCCGTGTAGTGGGTAATTTCCTGATAGTTCGATGGAAGCCCCGTTGGATTCACCACGTGCGGGACCACCATCCGCCCTCCCATGGAAATGGCACCAATAGCCCGCGCCATCTGTATCGGAGTAGTCGCGACGGCACCCTGACCGATGCCAACGGAAATAGTTTCACCCGCAAACCACTTCTGCTTGAAGTTACGGATCTTCCATTCTTCCGACGGCATTACCCCGCTGACTTCATTGGGCAAGTCGATTCCAGTCTTCTGCCCTAATCCAAGAGCAGTGGCATACTTTGCAATGCGATCAATCCCCAGCTTTTCCGCTAATGTGTAAAAGAAAACGTCGCAGGACTGATAAATTGCCTTGGTCAGATCAACTTCCCCGTGACCACCCTTTACCCAGCACCCGAACCGCCGCCCGTAGAATACCCCTCCTCCGCTGCAGTGCACATCGAGAGTCTGAGCGATTCCTTCCTGCCAGCCCGCAACCGACATAATGATCTTGAAAGTAGAACCGGGCGCAAGTTGGGCCTGGATCGCTTTGTTCAACAGCGGCTTGTCCGGATCGGTTACGAGCTTGTTCCACTGATCCCGTGAAACCCGAATCGCAAAATCATTAGGATCAAACGTGGGACGGCTCGCCATGGCCAAGATCTCGCCCGTATGCGGATCCATTGCAACAATGGCACCGTTTTTTCCATCAAGGGCTTCCTCGGCCGCAATCTGCAAGTCGATGTCGATGGTCAGCTTCAGTGGCTTGCCCGGTTCCGCCGGCTTTTCACCAAGCAGCCCAACTTCTTTGCCGTGGCTGTTTACCAGCACTTGGCGCGAGCCGTTCTTGCCCATTAAAACCTGGTTATATTGAAGCTCCACGCCCGACTTGCCCACCACGTCGCCCGGATTGTAGAACTCCCATTGCGCCTGATTGAGCATGTCTTCGCTGACTTCGCCGACATAGCCAACTAGGTGCGCAAGAAATCCATTGCGCGGATAAAGCCGCCGGTGCGCCATGATCGTATCCAGCTCCGGCAATTCGGTCTTATGCGCCTCAATGAATGCCAGCTCATCGGGAGTGATGTCATCTTTCAAATAAATCGGCTGATATTGTGGCGTTCCCGTAAACTTCTTGATGCGATCCCGAACGTCCTTCGCATTCAAGTGCAGCCCTTGCGCAATGAGATCAGCATCAGCCAAGAGATCCCGCGAAGAATCACGCAACAATAGAGCTGTAAACGAAGGATAGTTGTCGACGATAGTGCGGCCTTCGCGGTCTAAGATTTTGCCGCGTGGCGCAAGAATGGGAACGTTACGGACGCGATTTTTTTCGGCTAGAGAAGCGTAAAGATCGCTTTGCGAAACCTGAAGCCGCCATAATCCGTAGGCGAGCAGCAAAAAAATTGCCAGGATTGCATACTGCACCGCGCTCAGGCGGATGGGCGAAACTTTTTCGTCGCGGCCAAACATCAGGCTTCAGCGTCAGGCCACAAAGCCCGAAGGCACACCACCGAGGTGGATGCTGCACTGAGTTGATCCTTTCAGGAAGTTAATACCATTGTAGCGCGTTGCATCGGATCAAGCAGTGCGATGAGAGATGACTACGGGTGACGAAAGTCACAGGAAGCAGGCTCTTTAGGCTCTAGGTTGATTCTCCTGGGTCGATTCCCAGATTTCGATACTGATACCAAAAAATAAATCCTCAACCCGAGAGCCCGAAGCCTGCCTTTACGTTCTCTGCTTAAACCGATCCAGCACCGTAAATAGAAGAACCGCTACTATCGCATTAGCGAGCGCGGACCACAATTCATGGGGCCAGCTCCAATGCAGATTCAACCTCACCAAGCCTCGCGCAACGGAAAAATAAACAATCTCGTGTACCACATAAAAAAAGATTGTCACCAGAAAGCGGGACCCTGCATTCTCGACATCCAGCTTCACACCAAGCGACGAAGCGCCGTATCCTACAACCGTTTTCGCGATCCCGTAAAGACCAAGCGGCTGGCCCGCCAAAGAGTCCTGCACTAATCCAATCACAGCACCAGTTAGCAATCCCGCAACTGGGTTCCGCCTTGCCACCGCAAAGAAGATTACGACCAGGAGTGGCAGATCAAACATTCCAAAGAACGGGAAGCGCAGCGGAATGAATGCCTGCAAAAACAAGGCCAGCAATGGAACGCCGATTGTCACCGGAACGCTGAACCGGTAGACCTCAATCTGTTCATTCGATGTATAGGTGATCGGCACGTTATTGAGGAACGTCCTGTGCGGGAATGGTATCGCCGGTTCCCTGCGCATCGGTCTGAGGTTTCGCAGGCTTGGGAACGGAATGAGTTGGTTTTATCGCAGGAGACGGCGGGTTAGTCGTCGCGGTCGACGCTGGTGGAGCCCCGCTAGGTTTAGCCGACGTTTCGTTCTTCGATGCTAAGCCGTTGCCGTTTTTGTGCGCGGCCGGAGCGCTGTCTCCGGGCCGATTGCTTCCAGTTGCGCTCGGCAATTTGATTGTTGTCGTCGATGGCTGCGAGCTGCTCCGGGCAGTGATGGTCGAAGTCTGATTGGTTGAGGCTCCTGTCGAGCTATTCGCCGGCTTCGCCGAATCACCCGGCTTTGTCGAGCTACTCGAATCAACCGGTTTGCCTGTCACCGGATCGACCTTGGGCTTGTCCGGGACCGAAGGTAGACGCTGCGCCAAAACGTCCACAGCGCGTACCGGAGCCGCATCCTCGGCTAAGGATGGCTGCTTCTCCTCGTTCTTTGTGATGACCAGCACCTCTTCGAGCTTGCCCAGATTCGCTGCTGGTTTTATCTTGATGCTTAAAAACGATTCTGGCCCGTGCGAGGATTTACTGACCGTTCCCACGAGCAACCCTTTAGGGAATATCTGATCTCCCCCGCTGGTCAAAACTCTTGCACCAGGTTGAACTTCCTCGTCGTTCATAATCTTATCGAGCACTACTTCACCCGAGGCCGTTCCGCGCAGAACCCCCTGAAGTCGTGAGTCTTCGAGAATGGTCCCCACACCGCTCAACTGGTCACTTATCAACAAGACCTGTGCCGTGGAGTGGAACACTTGCACAACCTTCCCGACCACCCCGTCGGCGGTGATCACCGCCATTCCCTTGTCGATTCCGTCGCGTACACCTTTATCGATATACACCGATCGCGATTGCTCAGTGCCACTGGAACCAATGACCTGCGCTGCAACCGTGCGGGAAAT
Source organism: Acidobacteriaceae bacterium (assembly GCA_025462785.1). Classification (GTDB taxonomy): domain Bacteria; phylum Acidobacteriota; class Terriglobia; order Terriglobales; family Acidobacteriaceae; genus JAOAPG01. Next base: position 10,100 of record JAOAPG010000102.1, on the reverse strand, counting down.
GAATTGTTCCTTGAAGTTCAGCAGTAGCTGTAACCGCCGCGCCTGCTCAGCATCGTCCTTGAGGCGGACCTGTTCCAGGCGAAGCTGTTCGATCTCGGCTTTTAAATCTCGATTTTCCTGACGGACACCCCTGAGATAAAAGTAGTTATGCCAGATGCCCGCGATGCCGCTTTGCAGTCCGACAATTCCCTTTTCCAAGGGAGTAATCGTGGCAACTGTCCAGACTCGGATCAGACGGGTAGAGGAATTTTCAGAGGAGCGCTTGACCTGAATAGCCAGTCCGAGCACTTGCGCGAATAAGATCGCCACCAGAATGGTGACATTGCGATAGCGGCCAACGATGTTTTCCATGACGCCAAATTAAAGCTTACTCTTTCAAGTTCCAGGTTTCGAGGCACTTCATTGGCGCCACGGATTTCTGAATCTTCTTCGCTCTTAGCCAACGGCGAACGCCAAACGAAGTCTGGCGTTCTTACTCGATCGAAATCTTTCGCAGCAGTTTGAAATCGCTCAGCATCTTGCCGGTGCCAAGCACCACGCTACACAAAGGATCGTCTGCAATCGAAACCGGAAGCCCGGTTTCCTCGCGGATACGCTTGTCTAAATTTTTAAGCAGTGCGCCGCCGCCAGTGAGCACAATTCCGCGGTCGCTGATGTCAGCCGAGAGCTCCGGCGGAGTGCGTTCCAGCGCCACCCGCACTGCGTTCATAATGGTCGAGACGCATTCGCTGAGGGCTTCGCGGATTTCGCTGTCGTCAACGGTAATCGTCTTCGGCACGCCTTCAATCAGGTTTCGGCCTTTGATCTCCATCGTAAGCGGCTTGTCCAGCGGATACCCGGACCCAATCTCAATCTTGATCTGTTCGCCAGTTCGTTCTCCGATCAGCTAGTTATTTTTCCGCTTAAGGTAGTTCATGATGGCTTCGTCCATCTGATTGCCAGCCATCCGTACTGATCGCGAATAAACGATACCGCTCAATGAAATAACCGCAATGTCGGTCGTGCCGCCGCCAATATCGACAACCATGTTGCCACTTGGCTCAGTAATAGGAAGCCCGGCACCGATGGCGGCCACCATGGCCTGCTCAACCAGATAAACTTCGCTGGCTTTCGCGCGATACGCCGAATCCATGACCGCGCGCTTTTCTACCTGCGTAATTTCGGAAGGCACGCCAATGACGATCCGCGGATGCACCAGCATCTTGCGGTTGTGCGCCTTCTGAATGAAATAATTCAGCATCTTCTCGGTCACTTTGAAGTCCGCGATCACGCCGTCTTTCATCGGCTTGATGGCAACGATGTTTCCCGGTGTACGGCCAAGCATCTCCTTGGCCTCTTTGCCTACCGCCTCAACTTCCCCGGTGTTCTTGTTGATGGCGACAATGGAAGGTTCATTGACCACGATGCCCTTGCCGCGCGCATAAACCAGCGTGTTGGCCGTGCCTAGGTCGATGGCAAGATCGCTGGAGAAAACGCTGAACAGCGATCTTAGGTTGTGCATGAGCGTTGCGCTGGAGTGAAACCCGTTGGTTGTCATACGCTAACTTCTCTCTGGTCTATAAATTCAGATCTTGAAAATACCTTCTGGGACGAACCCGGCCTACTACACTGATCCTAATGTACATCTATCGTGATACTCGGATGTGACGGACATTCCCGCGAGTCAAATATGGCGAACTGCCAATCGAAAGTACCCTATCATTTTTACTCGTATCTATTGAATCACGACTTTCTTTTGTAGCGTGTTCACGCCGCCCTTGGAATTCTGCGCCGTGATGGTAATCACGCTTTCTCCGGCTGGCAAAGGAGGCGTGAAGAAATGAAAGCTGCCATCTTCGCCAACAACCGGAACCTCTCGGCCATTCACCATCACCCGCGCTCCAGCTTCGGTTTTCCCCGTCATCTCAAGAACGTGTCCGTGCTGAATAAAAGGATCGATATCTAGATTGATTGCCGCGCTGCCATTCCCCTTGGGAATGATCGTGAACCGGTTCTTCTCGCTTTCCACCGAAATCTTGCCTTGAGGATCATAAGACTGAACCATCCAGTAGTAGGCTCCCTGCGCCAATCCCGTCACCATCACGTCCGCCGTATTCACTTTCCGGTCCACGATGGTCGAAGAAAAATAAGGATTTCGCGAGATCTGCAACCGGTACCCCCCTGCCCCAGGCATGGCAGTCCAGGAAAACTCTATCGGCTTCAATGTGCTGGAAAAGAAAATCGGCATCATATTCGCTGGGGAAATCGGAGTGGGAGGGCCGATCTCTTTTATTTTTTCCATCCGGGGAGCTTCCGTCTGGAAGCTTACTTTTTCCCAGTCCGTCAAATGAATCGTTTCTCCCTTACGTTCAATTTCTCCAGTACCTCTTTTCAGCAAGATCTCATGTTGATCGGACTTGGGATCGTTGCTGACTCGCGCGGCGCTTTCGGGCGACAAAGATGCAGTGGCGCCTGCCACGATCACCTGCGATTTCGAACCCTGCACATAAGTTGCGGTCGCCAGGTCCACCGTTCCTGTGCGCACAGCCACCGCGACATTCGTCTGCTGATTCTCGTTCGCGGAGTTTTCTTCGATCGTAATCAGCGAATCCTGCTTCACCGTATAGTTGGTGCCGTCATTAAAGACGATCTTGGCCATGCCCTCGGATCCGGTCTGCACCACATCACCCTTTTCGAGTGGGACGTTGTAATCCGCCGTGACCCAGGTATTGCCATTCAACTTCTTGACCCTTACTGTGCCGTCAAGCGCGGTAATGTGCGCTTGCTGCGAACTCATGATGCTCGACTTATTGGGACCGCCGGCTCCTGCAATCTTTTCCAGTAAGCTGCTTGTTACCTTGCTTGCTGTCTGTAACCCGTTCTCCGTGAACTGAGGAAATGCAAACCGGATGCTAGCCAGGAAAATCAACAACGCGCTCACCGCTATTAATATGACGCTGCGGTAAGTGACAGTTTTCCACGCTATCTGGATTGTCGGCTTATGATCTGAAGACACAACAAGCCCCTAAAAAACCCAGTTCAATCCTAAAGAATATGGGGTAATCCGAACATTATCACAAGCTTATGTACCCAGAAACCCCGTTATCATCTTGGGACATTACTTTCGTGCCAATGATTAGCACCGCAAGAATCCCCAAGAAATGCCCGGACGATTTGAAGGAGAAGCCGCGCTAATCAAGAAGCGAAGGACCGATCCAGATGACCCGGCGGAACTCCGATGGTATGCGAGTAGCCTTACAAGAAATTGACAACTGTCCCAGAAGAAATCGTCGACTCCAGCGTAGAATCGAGGCATATTCAACACTCGATAACGATTCGGTTATTGCTGTCGAACTAGCAGTCCGAAAAGAGGAGAACCTATGAGCAGTCAGCCAATCAAAAATCTCTCCCATTGGGGATTACTGGCTCTGCTGACCTTATTCCCCGTGCCTAATCTGTTGCACGCACAATCCAAGGCGGAGAACAAAAAGCAGGAGTCGCCCGCGCCCATGAAGCTCAAAGTCGGAGACATGGCACCCGATTTCACATTGCTAGCCTTCGACGGTAAAGACCTCAAAAAAGTTTCCTTGCGCGATTATCAAGGCAAAAAGAACGTCGCTCTCGCATTCTACGTGTTCGCTTTTACCGGTGGTTGAACCCAGGAAATGAAAGCTTTCCAGCAGAATATGCAAAAGCTGGAAGGCTCCGACACCCAGGTTCTGGGTGTGAGCATGGACAGTCCCTTCTCAAACTTTGCCTTCGGTCAGCAAAATGGAATCGCGTTTCCGCTGCTGGGAGACTGGGGTGGAGCCGTCACCCGGAAGTATGGTCTGGTTGAGAAATTTAACGTTGAAGGCATCCCAATGGAATCCGCTCGACGCGCCACGTTCCTGATTGATAAATCAGGAAAGATCATCAATGAACAAGTAGATGACGCAGCCGTCGATCCATCAAAAACCGTGGAAGCCTGCGAGCGCCATAGGCTGAAAGGCTGAAACTAAAAACCTCGAGGGGGATGAACAGAGCAAGCCTGTAAGTGCTTGGTTCCGGAGTCCCCCTCCAGTCCTCCGCTGGAGGACCTCGCCGCAGCCTCCAAACCGTCGCACACTTGCCGCCGTTCCTCCTACCCCTGTAGCATGTAGATTCGGCATTGCGTGCCAAATTGCCTAGGCAAATTGTTTTTCTTGGCAGTTTTGCGAAATCCTAGCGAGCTTTGCGATTGTGATTTTTTGCCTTCCGCGGCAAAACGTTTCGTTTTCTCAGGAGATTTATGGCTACTGATACTTACACCAAACCGATCATTGACGGTACCGCGACGCGCCCTAAGGTTTATAAAAATTTCATCGACGGGGAGTGGGTTGAATCCTCTACCGGACAAACTTTCGAGAACCACAATCCTGCTGACACTCGCGACGTTGTGGGCCTTTTCCAGAAATCTGGGAAGGCTGACGTCGATGCGGCCGTCCAAGCTGCGAAACAAGCCTATCAAAAGTGGCGACTGGTGCCTGCACCGCGACGCGCTGAGATCATCTATGCCGCCGCCGAAATCCTGCTCGAGCGCAAGGAAGAGTACTCGCGTGGCATGACCCGCGAGATGGGAAAGGTTCTGAAAGAAACTCGCGGTGACGTTCAAGAAGCCATAGACTGCGCCTACTACATGGCCGGGGAAGGCCGCCGCCTCTTCGGTCCCACAACTCCGTCGGAGTTGCCGAACAAGTTCGCGATGGCAGTGCGCCAGCCAGTAGGCCTTTGCGGAATGATAACTCCCTGGAACTTTCCCATGGCTATTCCTTCCTGGAAACTTCTGCCCGCGATCGTTTCTGGCAATACATGCGTGATCAAGTCTGCGCAAGATACTCCGCTTTCGACTTTCAATCTCGTGCAAGCTCTGGTCGATGCTGGTTTGCCCAAAGGCGTGATCAATATTGTCACCGGCTTCGGTCCTGAGGCTGGTGCTCCACTTGTCGAACACACCGACGTGCGGGCCATCTCTTTCACGGGATCAAGTGCTGTGGGACGGACTATTGGGACGACAGCAGCTCAAACCTTTAAACATTGCTCGCTGGAGATGGGCGGCAAGAATGCCATGATTGTCCTCGATGATGCGAATCTCGACCTCGCCATTGAAGGCGGGCTCTGGGGAGCCTTCGGCACCACCGGTCAGCGCTGCACCGCAACCAGCCGCATCATCGTGCAAGAGGGTGTGTATCGAGAATTCATAAACCGCTATGTCGAGCGCGCAAAAAAATTGAAAGTTGGAAATGGGCTCGACGAGTCTGTCGATATGGGGCCCGCGATCAACGAACTCCAACTCAAGAGCGACTTGAACTACATCGAAATCGGCAAGAATGAAGGCGCGAAATTAAAGACGGGTGGCAATCGCCTGGATAAGGGCGAATATCAATACGGATGGTTCCTTGAGCCAACCGTATTCGCCGATGTCGATCCGAAGATGCGCATCGCGCAAGAAGAGATCTTCGGCCCAGTGGTCGCAATCATGCCGTGCGAGAATCTCGAGCACGCCATCCAAATCTCCAATGACGTGCAGTACGGCCTCTCCTCTTCTCTTTACACTAAAGATGTGAACAAGGCTTTCTCGGCGATCCGCGATCTTGACGCAGGCATCACCTACATCAACGCGCCCACGATTGGAGCAGAAGTGCATCTCCCATTCGGCGGAACCAAAGCGACAGGCAACGGTCATCGCGAAGGCGGAGTAGGAGCAATCGAGTTCTTCAGCGAATGGAAGGCGGTTTATGTCGATTACTCCGATCGCCTGCAGCGCGCGCAGATTGATCGTCCGGAGTAATTAACCACGGGGTGCACAGAGGAACACAGCACACCCTAGACTGTTACACGCCCAATCTCTGTGCCCCCCGGTGTCCTCTGTGGTAGAACTTGATTCATAGACGATATGCCCATCACGCAATTCCGCGAGATCATCCCGGCCACCCGGCTTGAAAATGTTCGCTATGCGATTCGCGATCTGGCTTCTGTAGCGGATCGGGTAATCGCGCAGGGGCATAAGGTTCTTTGCCTCAATGTTGGCGATCCTAATATTTTTGACTTTCAGACTCCGCCTCACTTGATTGAAGCCGTGTACAAAGCCATGCGCGATGGCAAAAATGGCTACGCTCCTTCGGCTGGAATTCCAGAGGCGATAAGCGCAATTCGCGGAGAAGCCGCGCGCAAGGGTATCTCTTCTGTACTAGACGTTTTCGTGACGTCTGGTGCCAGCGAATCGGTGGACATCTGCCTGACATCGCTGCTCAATCCCGGGGACAACATTCTTACGCCATGCCCCGATTATCCGTTGTACTCAGCTGTGCTCGCGAAGTTGGGCATCGGTCTTAATCCGTACTACTTAAACGAGGACGACGGATGGCAGCCTGAGCTCGACGACATCAAGCGCAAGATCACTCCTCGTACTCGCGGCATCGTTCTCATCAATCCCAACAATCCGACGGGATCAGTCTGCTCGCGAGCCATGCTGGAGCAAATTGCCGAGTTGGCGCGCGAGCACAATCTTGTCATTTTTTCGGATGAGATTTACGACAAGCTCATGCTTGATGGCGATGAATGTATTTCCATGGCGGCGGTTGCGCCGGATGTCCCGGTGGTCACCTTCGGCGGCATGTCCAAGAACTTTCTTGCGCCAGGATGGCGCTTAGGATGGAGCATCCTCAGTGGCGATGCAGCAATAATCAAACCCTACATTGAAGGTGTACACAAGCTGCTGCGTTCACGTCTTTCCGCGAATCATCCCGAGCAGTATGCCATCAAAGTTGCGCTCGAAGGCCCGCAGGAACACCTTGTTGAATTTTGCAACAAACTCCGCAGACGGCGAGACATCACCATGAAGTACTGCAACTCGATTCCGCATATGAGTTGTGTCTCTCCTCGCGGAGCGTTCTATGCATTTCCCAAGCTGGACATCTCGGAAGAAGATGAGACTTTCGTGAAGGAACTAATTCTGCAAAAGCACGTGATGGTCGTGCACGGCTCGGGATTCGGCGAAAAGCCCGGCACCAAACACTTTCGAATAGTCTTTCTCCCAGATGAGCAAACCTTGACGCGCGCCTATGAAGCCCTCGGGGAGTTTATGCAGGAGCGATACCGTTAGCGCGCCTCGCCAGATATCGCTCTAAGTTCTGTGAACCTGCGCACCCGCTCTGGCTTCGGCGTACCATTTAGATATGAGTATTTTGGATCTAACCTTCCCCTTTGCCGCGACTCCCGCGTCTGCTGGCCCCATGTTTCTGAGAGAAGCTCCCGAAGAAGATGAGGACGATGATGAGGAAGAGGAGGACGATGACGAAGGCGACGAGGAAGAAGACGAGGACAACGAAGGAGATGGCTACTCGGAGTGAGTTCGTCTCGCCTTGGTCCTACTGAACGGCTCGCTTGCTATTCGAGTTGAAAGTAACACCCTTCACCGCTACCATTCCACGCCAATGATCATCCCGCAACAACCCTACTCCAGTGAGCCTACGCCCATAATCGAAGAGAAGATGCGCCTCGAGTTTGGAAGGTTATTGGGCCAAGCGGAAGTCTTGATCTATTCCATACTCGCAGTGCTGCTTTTTGCCACGGCGCTCACAACCATTGCGGACGCCGGCAAATTGCTATGGGAAAGCATGCGCCACTGGTCGGCCACATCTGAAACGTTGCTGGTGCTGGATGAACTGCTGTTTGTGCTGATGCTGGTGGAGATTCTGCACACCGTACGCATTTCGATTCGTTCGCATATTCTGGTGGTGGAACCGTTTCTGGTTGTCGGTTTAATCGCGTCCATCCGGCGAATCCTCGTCATCACGCTGCAAGCGAGCACCCTCACAAAAGGGGACAAATGGGTAGGCGATGGCTCAACTCTGTTTCGAGCTGCCATGTTCGAGCTCGGACTGCTGGGTGTGATTATTTTGATTTTGATTATTTCAATAACGCTGCTGCGCCGCTACGCTCCTGTACCCAAGCAGTTGCAGGATATATAGAGCTATCCCCGATCGTTGGGCAGAAACTTCCTTCCCACCCAGCCGTGTTGTGGTGGTTCAGCCTGAAACGGAGAGAGGGCGCTCTCCGGCTAGTGAATATTCCCGGCAGAATCATTTGATTGAGATGATTCACCTGTTCCTGGAGCGACAAGTGCCGCATCTGCCGCATCTGGTCTTGCAACCGCGTCAGCGCGCGTCGCAGTCGTGACTTTTCCGTAAGCAATCCAATCCGAAAGTTGCCTTTCTGATTGCGAGTGCAGTACAGGGTAAACCCCAAGAAGTAGATCGTCTCCGGGCGTTTACGGCCACGTTTGCTCGCGTGCCGATGCGCATAGCGACCAAATTCGACAAGCTTGGTCTTCGTCGGTTCCAAGGTCAGACTGAATTTTCTCAGCCTCTTGGCAAGCGCTTCCTGAGCGCGGAGAGCGTCCGCGCGATATTGGAAAGACAACACGAAGTCGTCGATATATCGCACCATGCAGGCCCCGCCCCGTAGCCGGGGCTTGACCACTCGCTCGAACCACAGATCGAGCACATAATGCAGATATACGTTACTCAGCAGGACGCTGACCGACCCTCCTTGCGGAGTTCCCTCTTCGCTCGGATGAATCTCTCCTTTCTCCAAAACACCTGCCTTCAGCCAGCGCCGGATTAAACTAATCAGACGCTGATCTCCCACTCGGTGCTCCACAAAACGGAGCATCCACTCGTGACTTAAGTTCCCGAAAAAGTTCTTGATGCCCGCCTCCAACACCCACTCGATTTTCCCGCCAGCAATCCTCTCATGAAGCGTTGCCAGCGCTTGGTGGGCACCCCTTCCAGTACGTCCGCCGAATGAGCAAGACAGAAAGTCTTGCTCATAGATGGCGGATAGTACCTGAGAGGCACTTCGTTGGAGTGCCCGGTCCGCTACAGTGGGCACGCCCAGAGGGCGCATCTCCTGCTTTCCGGGCTTCGGGATATAGACCCGCCGTATCTCTGGCGCTCGATATCCTTCCCGGTGCACGGATTGCAACATGCCTGCAATCCATTCTTCAAAACTCTCTTTCGCCCGCTACGGTCTGTCCATCCACTCCGGCCGCGGACTTGGCAGGAATCTGACTGAGATTCTCCCAAACCCGCTCCGTTGTGATGTGATGAGCCAGCGACGTAAACCGGAGTTTCGGCTCACACCGAGCTTTGACTGCTATTCGTTCGAGTCCTATTGTCATGACTGGTAGTTCTTCTCTTTGCATAGAAGTCCGAATCCTCCCTTTGGATGGAGCTCATGTTTCCCACGAACAATTCAACTTCTGCTGCCCGCTTCCCCATGTAGCCGGCTCTCCCGACCTCAAAGTACTATCAGGCAGTCTGACTTCCGTCAGGCCTTCGGATCTTCCTCGCTTCTTCAGCTTGTCGGACCCTACAAGCCAGGCTTGAGCCTGACGGATCTCCCTTGTTCCCATCGACTCCTTTGGTTGCATGCTAGCGGTACGAACCCCGGAAGCAACTCAGAACACTCGCCGTACCGCATCCTGAATTTCTGCCTTCCCCATAGCGGGATAAGGTCGGCTACTTCGATCACGATCGATTTCGGGGCTATCTTCCCGTTTACTACTGTTCTGGCCTGCTAACCTCCCTGTCTACGCTTCGCAATGGCCGTTGCCGGGCACCACGCAAGACTTGGTACGCGGCTGCTCACTAAGCTTTGCCGCGGCCTCCATTTCAGGAGACTGAATTCCATGAGCTTTCAAGGCACAACCCGCACAGATCCGTACGAGCGCGTTTACGCATACGGCTCTTACGAAGGATGAGTGGCGTAGAAGCGTGCGTCGGGATAGGGGTGCAGAACGCGGGGTGGAGGAATCCACCGGTTCAAGACTGGGTGAAACGTTCCCAACGCATCTGTGCGCACTGACTGCGGCGGACCAGAACACTCTGCCATAGCCGGCACACGCGAAGTTTGAAGATGCGCAACTGAGTGGTGTTCCCGGGAACAGCGTGGTATTGGTAATAGCCCAGCACGACCTTCCGGAGCCATGCACCGACTTTGGCCATGCGATCATGCATCCGGCGTTGAAGCTCAGCCTTGATGGCTTTGAGCTTCGCGACCATTCGCTTCTTCGCAGTGATCCGCCATACGGTGAAGGT
>JAOAPG010000364.1 GCA_025462785.1 Acidobacteriaceae bacterium | reverse complement strand
GCAATGCCGCTCATGCCAATGCCGCCGATGCCTACGAAATGTACGCGCTGAATCTTGGTAAACATTTAAATCAGTTGCAAACCTTCTTGCCGCTGGTCAGCGTTGTGTCGCTGTCGCATTTTACTTTATTTGTACGGTCGATGGTTATTCGGAAAGCTGTGAATAGATGCGGCAGAACAATAGAAGGTAGGGGTCCTTCGACTCTGCAACGACTTCGCAAAAACGAAGTCATTGCGCCGCTCAGGATGACACTTCCTGACTGGCCGGACTTCGCTCAGGACGACAGTTCCCGACTGCCCGAACTGACTCCCGCTAGGCGCATCGCCATATCTGCTATGTCCCTTGCTGCATTGGGATGCGATAGCTTTTTCGCTGCTGCAGCCATTTTTTTCAACCGTGACTGATCTGCCAGTAACGAACTCACGGTTTCAACGAAACTCTCCGGACCAAGCTTGGATTCCTCAAGCATCACCGCGGCTCCGGCTCTATCTAAAGCTTCAGCGTTGCGTTTCTGATGATCGTCGGCCGCTCGAGGGAATGGAACGAAAACCGCGGGCTTCCCTGCCGCCGCAATCTCAGCCACAGTGCTGGCACCGGAGCGGCAGAGCACTAGATCGGCGCGCGCGAAAAAACTCGGCATGTTGTCGATGAAGCGATGCATTTCGACCCAATGGCCTAGTCCTGAGTAGGCCACTTCGGCGTCGTTGAAGTCGCGTTCTCCAGTTTGATGGATGACTTGGATATTGGGAATTCGAGCGCGCAGTGCAGCGACAGAGTGCCTGACGACTTCGTTGATGGCGTGCGCGCCTTGGCTGCCTCCGAATACGAGCAGAACTGGTGGGCCGTCTTTGGGCTTTTGAGGTATGTCAAAGAAAGCCTGGCGCACTGGAACTCCCGTGACTTTACAGCGGCGGAAGTAGCGTCCCGTTTCTTCGAAATGGACAGCCGCTCCTGAGACCCAGCGCGCGACCAATCGATTCGCAAAGCCGGGCACATAGTTGGGCTCGAATACGAGGGTTGGTATGCGGCTCAAGACGGCAGCCATCATCATTGGACCTGAGGCGTAACCGCCGACGCCGATTACGATGTCGGGACGGAATTCAGAGAGGATGCGGCGGCAATCGAGCATCGATTTCGGTAAATCAGAAAATGTCTGTAGTCGGGTCTTAAACGTCACCTTATTAAGCGGGCCGATTTGGATCAGGCGCAACGGAAAGCCAGCGGCGGGGACGAGGCGATTTTCCATGCCGCGAGCGGTTCCCACGAAAATCACTTGGGCATTGCAGAGCTTTTTCAATTCTTGGGCGATGGCGATGGCGGGGATTACGTGGCCTCCGGTACCGCCTCCCGCAAGAATTGCACGCATGATCTGAATATAAATGGAGGCTGGTTCCGAATGGTTAACCGTTTGGTATCACTCGGCGTGTTTGGTTACGTTCAGCAGAACACCGACGCAGGCTAGGGTCACGAAGAGCGACGACCCTCCGTAGGAGATGAAGGGCAGCGGGATGCCTTTGGTGGGCATGAGGCCGAGCACCACGCTGATGTTGATGAATGCCTGGACTACGACCATGCTGGTGATCCCTACGGCCAGAAAGCGTCCGAACATGTCTTGTGTGCGCATGGCTGTACGGATTCCGCGCCACAGGAATATTGCGAACAGCACGACGATGATGATTGCTCCTACGAGGCCGAGTTCTTCCGAGATGACGGAGAAGATGAAATCGGTGTGCGGCTCGGGAAGGTAGAACAATTTCTGCTTCCCTTCCATCAGGCCAACGCCCGTCACTCCGCCGGTACTCACCGCTATAAGCGATTGAATGATGTGAAAGCCGCGTCCTTGGGGATCAGAATAAGGATTCAAGAAAGCGAGAATACGATCGCGGCGATAGGCTACGTGGAAGATCAACAAATACAGCGGCAGGATCGAGGCAGCGAAGGCGTATCCGAGATACTTGAGTTCGAGTCCGGCAACGAACAGAACACACGCAGTGATTGCGGCGCAAGCAATGGCCGTGCCGAGGTCTGGCTGAAAAACAATCAGACCAATAAATACGAGGGTCGGCACGATGGACGGAAGTAGTGTGTTGCGCCAGTCGTCCATCGTTTTCGTGCGGCTCTCGAGGAAGAATGCCAGAAATAAGATGAGGGCGGGTTTCGCCATCTCCGAGGGTTGAAAGGAAAAGCCGCCAAAGTGGATCCAGCGATGGGTGTTGTGAGCGCGGCCAAGAAGGAAGACCGACATCAGCATCAGAGTCGTGACGCCGAGCAGAGAATAGACCACGGCGGGATGTTTGAAGCGGCTGTAGTCGACTTTCATCGCGACCACCATGGCGATGATGCCCGCGGCTGCCCAGCCGAGTTGGCGCAAAAGAAAGAAGTATCCAGAGCCGTAACGCTCTTTGGCCATGACTGCGGACGCGCTGAACACCATCACCAGGCCAACAAAGACTAATAATAAGGTGACGATGAACAGCCAACGATCGACGCTGATACGCTTTGCCATGGGAAGGTTTCATTTCACCACGGAGGCAAGGAGGCAAGGAAGATATTCGGTTGTGAATTTGTGTGGAGATTTGACTAAGTTGGTTCGGATAGAGAGAAAAGCAGATTCCTCGCGGACTGCGTCCGCTCGGAACGACAATTGTTAGGGTGCTTGGATATTAGGTTTTTTGGATCAACGCATGCACCGCTTCTTTGAATACTCTTCCGCGGTGCTCGTAGTTCTGGAACTGGTCGAAACTTGCGCAGGCGGGGGCTAGTAGGACTATGTCTCCGGGCTGGGCCGAGGCTGCTGCGGTCTTAACTGCTTTCTCTAGTGTTTCGGAGTGGACGAGTTCCGTTGCGTCTTTAATTTGTGATTCGATTTTTTCGGCGGCGGCGCCGATGGTGTAAACGCGTTTCACCCGACTTCGCAGCAAATCGTTTAGCACCGTGTAATCGCTGCCTTTGTCTTTTCCTCCGACGATCAGGTGAATGTTGGCCGGAAAGGACTCGATCGCCTTGATAGTTGCATCTACATTTGTCGCCTTGGAGTCGTTGTAATATTCCACTCCGCCAATCGATGTAACGTACTCTAGGCGGTGCTCGACGGCCTTGAAGTTTCGGACTGCTTCCCGGATGCTCTCAGGTTTGCATCCCATGAGGATGCCGACGCTTACTGCAGCGAGAACGTTCTCCGCATTGTGCGCGCCTTTGAGCGGGACCTCGGAGACCGGCAGGATGGCTTGCACTACGCCTGATCTTCGAAAAACAAGCTGGGCTTGGTTCGAAGATGTGCTTTGACTTATATATGTTCCCTGTTCGACTTCTCTATTTCGGCTGAAGCGGAATACCTGGGCGCGAGTTCGATCGGCCAATGCTTGCGAGGCCTGATCGTCGGCATTCAATACTGCAAAGTCGTCTGGCTGCTGATTTTCGAAGATGCGTGCTTTTGCGTCGGAATAGGCGGCGAATGTGCGATGGCGGTCCAAGTGATCGGGGGTTATGTTGAGAATGACGGCGACTTTAGGACGGAAGGTCTGGATGGTCTCGAGCTGAAAGCTAGAGACTTCAAGAACCGCAATCGTCTTAGAGTCCGACTGCTCAACCAATGAAATCGCCGGAGTGCCGATGTTGCCGCCAACCGCCGTGGGAAATCCGCCTGCCGCAAGGATCTCGCCTACTAGACTCGTCGTAGTGGTTTTTCCGTTCGATCCGGTGATGGCGACGATTGGACCGAGCAAGAACTGGGCGGCGAGTTCAATCTCGCCGATAACGGGTTCACCGAGGGCGCGAGCTTGGACCAATGGTGGCGCGCTTACCGGAACGCCTGGGCTCACAACTATCAAGTCTTGTCCTTGAAACGTGCGCTCCCCGTGGCCTCCGGTCTCGACGGTGATTCCGTGATCGAGCAATAAGGGGATTTCATCGCCAAGTTGATCGGGAGGCTTAGCATCGGAGACTGTAACACGAGCGCCGCGGGTCTTCAGGAAGACAGCCGAGGCCACGCCGGATTTGCCGAGTCCGACGACGAGCACGCGTTTGTTTTTGAGATCCATAAATAGCTAATCACCACGAAGGCTCAGAGACACCGAGAAAGATAAAAAAGTAACGACACACAAAACATGAGTTCTAACTGGATGCCGGAAAATCTTACGCGATACATCCAGAAAAAGTTTTCTCGGTGACTCTGTGCCTCCGTGGTGAATTATCTTAACTTCAGCGTGGTCAGTGCGAACAATGCAAATATCAAGGATGCGATCCAGAAACGGACTATTATTTTTGACTCCGACCATCCTAACAACTCGAAGTGATGGTGGATTGGCGCCATCTTGAAAATGCGTTTCTTTCGCATCTTGTACGAACCGACTTGCAGAATTACTGAGAGCGCTTCGATCACGAATATCCCACCGACGAATGGCAGCAGTAGTTCCTGCTTTATCATCACTGCGACTGTTCCTATTGCGCCTCCCAAGGCAAGTGATCCTACGTCACCCATAAATACTTCTGCCGGATGAGCGTTGTACCAGAGAAAGCCGACCGAGGCTCCAACCATGGCTCCACAAAAAATTGTGAGTTCGCCGACTTGCGGCATGCGCTGCAATTCCAGATAAGCCGCGAAGGTGGCGTGACCGCTTACATACGTGAGCACGGTAAGCGCTCCGGCGGCAATGACGGTGCATCCGATGGCCAGGCCATCTAGGCCGTCGGTCAGGTTGACGGCGTTACTGGCACCTACGATTACGATCACCACAAAGGCGATGAAGGGCAGAAAGGCGAGAGGCCAAAGATTCGGATGGGATACGAGCGATTCGATAACCAGGTCTGGACGAAACTGTTTGGCAAACGGGACCATCAGCTTGGTCGAATACAGACCCCGGGTTTGCATTGCGATCAGCGTCACAGCGATCAGGACGCTGGTGAGAACCTGCAGGCCGGATTTGGCTCGTGAGGTTAGTCCCAGATTGCGGCGGTTAACGACTTTCAGGTAATCGTCGGTGAATCCGATACCGGCAAAAGCGCAGCTAGCTACGACGGCGATCCATACAAAACGGTTGCTAAGATCGGCCCATAATAAGGTCGGAACGATTACAGAAATAACGATCAGCAGACCGCCCATGGTCGGAGTGCCAGCTTTTTTCTGATGGGCTTG
>JAOAPG010000090.1 GCA_025462785.1 Acidobacteriaceae bacterium | reverse complement strand
CTTCTCGTTTCCGATCTGGAGTGGCACATCGATGTCGCCAATAGCATCCCGACGCAGCGGAAAGCGGAAGTTCCGCTTGCCTGAGATTGTCTGCGGAGGCGCTCCGCGGAACAATTCAAAGGTATGCAGGTTGTCTTCGATGCTTTGTCTTTCGGCGCGACTGAATTCACGCCTAAAGTGCTGCAGCAGATCGGAGTAAGTGTCGCTGGCATCGGCGTCCGACTTCGAAATAGTCTCCTGCGAGGGTCCGAAGAGCTGTTGCTGCCCCATGAGAATTGCTCGTCCTCAAACCGGGAAGAGCTTTCTCCAGGCTTGAGATAGCTTCTGAAACCTGATGTTTGCGGTCGGCGATGATGCCTTCAAAGTAGGCGCGGTCGATCGGCGTCAATTTTGCCGTGGGGAGTTGCCGCTCCAGTTCTGGGTACTGTTTCTCTCGAACGCGGCGGTCTAAAACAACGGCTTTGTCCTGGGCCGTTTTCGACGGCGAGCGCGCGGCAGCAGATTGTTCTAACGCATTCGGGGGAATTAGGAATTAGGAAAAAGCTGAGATATACAAGAGCGAGGAAATTTCGGCGCGAGATGTACACTCAAAAAATAATAACTTAGCCGGTTAGGTTTCAGGCTTTCCTAAAACGACGACCCCTCCGCGTCCGATTACTGATTGGAATCCAGCTTAGTCCTTCCCCTGTCGGGTCCCTTTGTGACCTGTGTGACGGTAACTGGCGCTTGCAGTGTGAAGTTCAACACTGTTTCAGAATCGAGCTTGATTTGCTTACTATGTCCCGCAGCTTGAACTCCGCCGCCTACTCCGGCGCCAGCAGCGGTGCCAATGGCCGCGCCCTTGCCTCCACCGGCGATGCCCCCGATTATGGCTCCCAGAATGGCGCCGCCTCCCACCTTCTCCGCCGTGTTTTTGGTGCGTGACGAAGCCTTGCGAGTGAATTGATCGGTTTGAATGTTGTAGTACTTATCCCCAACCTTAATGCGATCTAGTTGCAGCACCAGCATCGACTGACCTGCAAACTTTCCCGCACTTTGGACGGTCGCCACGTGGCCTTCCACATCGTAGCCAGACGGAACCGCAGTTTCTCCGTCTACCGTAAGGGGAGAGTTCAGAGTCGCGTGGAAGGTCTGCCCTTGTTGAGCTGTTTCGGAATCAATGGGATCTACCAACCGCACTGCCAAGCCAGCTCCGGACGGAATAGTAATCTTCACTGGAGGCGGGGGCGGCGGTGGTGGAGGAGGGGTGACTGGAGCAGGATCAGGTGCAGGCGTAGAAGCTGGAGCAGCGGAAGCCATCTGGTTCCCATTGGCCTGGGACGAATCGTTAGCATTTGATCGAGATGAGTCAGTATCCCTCCTCGACGGGTGATGCCGTTTAGCCGGACGAGACGGCTTCGCGTCCTGTTCCGAAGGCTGAGGTGCAGGCGCCGGAGCTGGAGTATTTTGCGCTAGTTGCGCTTGATTTCCTCCTGAGCCAACTTGCAAATTGTTAATGACCTGCTTGACTCCAGCTTCTGAAGCGGCGTATCGCGAGGCCGCGTCTCGCTGAGCATCCGTGTCTACAGTGCCGGACAACGTGACGGTTCCCTTGGCAGCTTGCACAATCAGCTGCTTCCCTTGTAAACCGGAATCCGAACTCAGCTTGCTTTGAATATCGCTGGCAACCTGATCATCACTTGGAGCCTTGGCGCAGCCCACAGTGATCGCGATTGCAATGACTATGGTTAACGCGGAAAGATAGACGGACGCTTTCCTCATAAAGGTTCTCCCCAATTTAGGTTGTATCAGTAATTGCTATTTTAGATGCAGAATGGTTGTAAGTTTCACGTAAAAATTGCTGAGTCAGCTCCACTCAACTCGAGTGCAGGAACTTGTAGTCGAGAATCGAAGCTGCCATTTCCGTTTTATCGGGCGAACTCTGGGCAGTACGCGAGCGGATCACTCGGCCTTGGCAGAGAACATTGCTGTTTTTCTGGCCGGATATTTCTTCCGGCATCTCAAAGACCATCTCGATTAAAGCGTTATCTGGGTATTGTTGCGGACCTTCAAGCAAGACCCCAGACTGACTGAGATTCTTGACAACCCCCTCAGACCAGCTTCCCAAGTTCTTTACCCGATAACGAGCCGCGAGTTCCAACTTGAGGCGACGTGCACGTGGAACCCATGTAGGCTTTCGCGTGTGACCGCGTGCCGGGCGTGCCGTAGCGGTGTCGGCAGCAGCGTGGTCCACCCGCTCAATACGCCGCATGGTCTTCCAGTCATACTTGTACTCGACCGCGCACAAAAGGCATACCTGGTAATAGTGACCGTCCGCGGATCGTCTCGGCCAGGAGAATTCGTGAGAGCAACTGCGAAGCATGAGAACGTCTAATAACTTCTGTGGCATGTTGTAGTCCCGGTGGAGCGCCGGACAGACGTCATCATCTAACGAGACGGTGCAAAAGCAAAGGTTACTTTCGTGTAGTTTCCTGGCGGGCGATTTCGGCAGGTGGACGAAATTATTCGCGAACTTGGTCGGCCTTGCTTCCGGGCAGATGCACGGTCATTCGCGTTCCTTCGCCCTGCTGGCTTTCGGCTACGATCTTTCCACCATAGGCTTCAACGAGCGCCTTCGCTATCGCTAAGCCTAGACCAAAGCCTCCGGTGGCGCGATTTCGCGACGGATCTCCGCGATAGAAACGCTCAAATACGTGTGGCAGGTCGGCGGCAGGAATCCCAACCCCATGATCATGAAAGACAACTTGCACCCATCCATCGGGCGTGTTCTTGACGGTGATCTCAACTGACCTGCCCTCTGGGCTATAGCGCACTGCGTTTTCAAGAAGGTTAGTCCAGACCAATTGCAGGTCTTCCGGATCAGCCCGGAATGGTGCGGGACCATTTGTGGAAAGATTCAGTTTGGTGTTGCGAGCCTCGGCTAGTTGACGAATTCTCTCGACGGCTTCCTCACAAGTAGTCCTAACGTCGATGATCTGTAGATCGCGACGGAGCGCACCGTGGCCCCACTGCTCTGCCCGAGCCAGCCGCATCATCCATTGTAGAAGCTGTTCCAGCCGTTCCAAGTCTTCAAGCGATTCTTCGAGCCCTGCCCGGTACTCGTCCGAGCTGCGCGGGCGATGCAATAAAGATTGCAGAGTGGACTTGAGCACTGCGACCGGAGTTTTCAGTTCGTGGGCCGCGTTGCCCATGAACTCGCGCTGCTGCTCGAAGGAGCGTTGCAGCCGGGCGAGCATTGTGGTCATCGACTCGGTTAGCGGACGCAGTTCGGCGACTTCACGCGAAGATTGCGGAAGACGCAACTCCCAATTCGTTGTGGAAACCAAAGCGGCCTGGGAAGCGAGATGCCGAAGCGGGAATAGTCCGCGGCGGATTCCCCAAAGCGCTAGCAGGACCGTAATCCCTAAGAGCAACAAACTCACGAGCGCGATGAAAATACCTGCCTCTCTTACTTCCTCTCGCACGTGAGCCATTGGAGATGCATAGACGATCGTCAATGTTTGCGGGCTGAATGCCGGACCGTTTTCGCGGTCGAGGATTGGCACATGGGATATTCGCAGGCCACGGTAATGCATGTATGCGGATTTAAATCCCCAATGTGGGGCGCCGTCAGGTGATATGTCGAGCCCTTTGGGCCAGTCAGCCGAGCGCGCGACCAAGCCGGTTCGATCCGCCCACACCGCAAATAGATCTGGATGGTTGCGGTCGATTGAAGGGGGCATCAGACTCTCGTCGAAATATACGTCTCCGCGTGCATCTTCTCCGTAACGTACCAGGGCTGCCACGCTCATAGCACGAGATTGCATGTTCGCGTCGAGCGTGGAGGTCATTCGACGTTCGGTGTCGTAAACGCCCGTGAGGATGAGGCCGACAGCTAGAACGATTTGAGAGATCACCAGGGTGGCGATCAGGCGTCCTTTAATAGAGGTGCGCAACATGGGATTCTTCAATCTTGAAGAATGTAGCCTTGTCCGCGGATGGTTTGAATGAACTGCCCCGTACTGCCATCCGTTAGCTTTCGGCGCAAGCCAGAAATATAGACCTCGATCACGTTGCTGAACTTTTCCCAATTGTAGTCGTAGAGATGTTCCAGCAATTCGGTCTTTGAAATGACGGCGCGAGGACGATGCGCGAGATACTCGAGGACACGGTATTCCATGGCGGTAAGCGTTACGATTTTGCCGGCCCGGGTAACCGTGCGATTGACAGTATTCAGTTGAATGTCGCCGATAATCAGAACAGGGGAAGGCTGTCCTTTACCTCGCCTTACCAGCGCTTTGGTGCGCGCTAGCAACTCGCCAAGGTCGAAAGGTTTTGTTAGATAGTCATCCGCACCGGAATTAAGGAGCGCAACGACGGATTCTTTATCGTCTCTAGCAGTGACTACCAGTACTGGCGTTTGCTGGCCCGCTTGGCGGATTCGGCTAAGCAATTCCTTACCATCAAGCAACGGCAGCATCAGGTCGAGCAGAACCACGTCGTAGGAGTTGGACTGCATCAGGAACAGTCCTTCTTCTCCATCCGGAGCGATGTCCACGGCGTAGCCCGCACTCTCTCGTAGACTGCGCGCAATGTTTTCCGCCAGTCGGGGCTCGTCCTCAACGATCAGTACACGCACTGCAAGCTCCTAAAGGATACTTATAGCCACGAAGTTATTCCGTACCGGCTTAACCCGTGCTTAACCGGATCAATTTAATTCTGCCGTTCATGTGGTCAAATCGTGGCCCGTTCTGGGACAGCTTATCCCATTATCGCGCCCTTTTTGCATCGAGGGATGCTGCTGGTTAATCCCTTAGGTAGAAGCA
>JAOAPG010000336.1 GCA_025462785.1 Acidobacteriaceae bacterium | reverse complement strand
AACTTGTGCTCAGCTGCTGAAGCGGCCTGAAATTATCATCGAAAACTTCGCTGGCATACTTTGGAATCTCAAGCCAGAATTCTTTGAGAATCGTGAAAACAAGTGTGAATCAGCGACCGTTCTCTCTTCCGAAGTGAGGAACGAACTCAAATCTGTGGAGACGGAAATCAAGTATGAAGGCTACTTGTCACAGCAACAGCGTGCGATTGATCGGCTGAAGAAAGCCGAGCAACGGCCGATTCCTGAGTGGTTTGATTACCGCTCGGTGAGTGGACTATCCCGCGAGATGCAAGAGAAGCTGTTGAAGATTAGACCGCGGACCATCGCTCATGCTTCGAACATTCCTGGGGTCACGCCCGCCGCAGTTTCCCTGGTGAATGTCTATATCGAGATCCAGGCGAAGCGCCGCGAGCAATCTGTTGTTGTTTAGGCTGTCTTCTTCTGTCCGTGGGGCGGACACTCCTGTCCGCCGTTTTGATTTCTCCGTTGAGTTGAAATCAAACTTCAAACGCAGCGCGCAAGAGTGTCCGCTCTACATGCTACTTTGCCGTTACATCCATGATTTTTACTTCGGGATACGCGTGGTTCCAGTCGTCGCTGACATGCTCAAATGTCAGCCGGAATGGCTTGCTCTGCCCAGGCGCGAGCGGCGCAGCCTTGAGATCGACGGTGTCAGGATATGGACCGTTGGTTTGCAAGACCTGAATAGGAAGATCTTCGCTCTGCACCACCTGATCGAGTGAGTTCTTGAATGTCACATGCACGGTGGCGTGCGTCACGGTCTTCGGTCCATTATTGCTAATTGTCCCGTCGATGTAAGTAACACTCGCCCCAACGAAATTTTCTGCCTGACTCATCTTCAGATCAGAAATTTTCAAATTGGCAGCATATGGATCCGGCGTCGGAGCCGCTTGGGGGTGAGAGCGGAGCAGGAATGCAATCGCGACAACCACAATGACAACCACCGCAACTCCGGCGATCACGGGACGCCAATCGCGTTCATCGCTCAGCGAAGATGGTTCTATTGGGCCATCGCTCATGCAGAGATTGTACTATTCGCGAGAGATCAAGCCTGGGTAAGCAAATCGACTAGCTCTCAGTCGACGCTCCGCAAGCCGCTTGGAAAGACAAAGGGAAGAGTCGCGGTAATTTTTTACTCGCCGCCAACTAGCAGGCCATCAATTCGGATTGTTGGCGACGCCATTGCGCCGCGAAATTCCAAGTCATTAGCGATCTCAGAGATGTTGAAGAACATTTCCTTCAGATTTCCGGCGACGGTGATCTCTTCGACCGGATACGCGAGTTCTCCTCCGGAGATCCAGAGGCCCGAGGCTCCGCGCGAGTAGTCGCCGGTTACGAGATTCGCTCCATGACCGAGGAATTCGGTGACGTACAAACCTTCTTTGATTTCACCAATGATTTGTTGAGGCGTTTTGGTTCCCGGCTGTAGGAAGTAATTACCCGGACCGATTCCGGGAGTACCGGCCAAGCCTCTCGAGGCGTTGCCCGTGGTCTGAAGGCCGAGCTTCTTCGCCGTGTAGGTATTCAGTAGATACGACTTGAGCACGCCATTTTCGATGACCAGTGTGCGGCGCGTGGGCACCCCTTCGCCATCGAACGGGCTAGTACCAAAGCCACCTTTGACAGTTCCATCATCAATGACGGTAAGCTGATCGGCTGCAATTTTCTGGCCTAGTTTTCCGGCCAAGAACGATGCACCGCGATAGACGGAGTCTCCCTCCACGCCTTCGAAGATGTGACCAAGGATAGAGGTGGCAACGAGTGGATCGAAGATCACCGGGACGCGCGCCGTCTTCAGTTTTCGCGCACCTAATCTTCGTAGCGTACGCTGCGCAGCGACTTTTCCAACGTGTTCCGGAGATTCGAGCTGCCTCAAGTTTCGCGAAACGGAGAACCAGTAGTCGCGCTGCATGGCGCCGTCTTCCGTTTGCGCAATGGGAATCGCAGCAATTGAGCAATAAGAGCGTCGATATTCGCCGACGAAGCCGTGTGAGTTGGCCATGATTTTGTGGCCAGTGGCTGCATCGAATGAGCCGCCTTCAGAATTCTTGATGCGGGGGTCTGCATCAAGCGCTGCTTTCTCGGCCCTGCGAGCGTAGCTGATGCGCTCTTCGCCGGGAAGTGAATAGACATCGGCTGAATAAAGATCGAGGTCGCCAGAAATGGAACCTAATTGGCCGGGCTCGGGAATTCCGGCAAACGGATCTTCGGAAGTAATCTTTGAAAGCTCCAGCGCGGATTTCACCATGCGGTCGAGACCTGCGCGTGAAAAATCGCTGGAGTAGGTGCTGGCCGCGCGCTTTCCGTTGAATACACGCACACCGATGGATTTGGAACCGGATTCCTTGAGGGTTTCAACCTGACCCAATCGGACCAGAGTAGAGAACTCATCGCCCTCGCGAATAACGCACTCAGCGGCCGTCGCGCCGCCAGCAATGGCTTGCCGGACGATCTCCTGCGCGAGTTCTTTTAAGTCAGTTGCGAGTTTCTGGTTTCCAGTTTCGAGTTGAGTAGTAGACATTGAATCCTTAATCCAAGAGGTTATTCACCATGGAGGCACGGAGACGCGGAGAAAAAACCAATAAATTTGGAGGTTCAAATGGTGCGTACGATTTTCTCCGTGATTCCGTGGTCGGGAAACTTCTTACTGCATGAAACCGCCGGACTCTTTCCTGGCTGTTCCGCCAACAGTCAAGCGATCCACCTTCACCGTTGGGATGCCCACACCTACTGGCACAGCTTGTCCGTCTTTACCACACGTACCCACGCCTTCATCCAACCTGAGATCGTTGCCGACCATGGAGACGCGCGTTAGCACGTCAGGACCGTTCCCGATTAAAGTTGCGCCTTTTATCGGAGCCGTAATTTGACCATCTTCAATCAGATAAGCTTCAGACGCAGAGAACACGAATTTTCCATTGGTGATATCCACCTGGCCACCACCGAAGTTCACCGCATAAATACCATTCTTTACTGAATGGATAATGTCTTGCGGATCGTCTTCTCCGGCCAGCATATAAGTATTGGTCATGCGCGGCATCGGGATGTGCTCGTAACTTTCCCGGCGTCCATTACCCGTGTCGCTCATTCCCATGAGACGGGCAGAGAGCTTATCGCTCAGATATCCCTTAAGAATGCCCTTTTCGATGAGCATGGTGTTCTGCGTGGGCTGCCCTTCGTCGTCAACGTTAAGCGAACCACGCCGCCAAGGCATGGTCCCGTTGTCGACAATCGTGCACTTATCGCTGGCCACACGCTTTCCGATTAATCCAGCGAACGCCGACGTCTGCTTGCGGTTGAAGTCTGCTTCAAGTCCATGACCAATAGCCTCATGCAACAGTACGCCGGGCCATCCTGGGCCGAGGACAACTTCCATTTCTCCGGCTGGGGCTTCCCGAGCATCGAGTTGTAGGATGGCTTGACGAGCTGACTCTTTGGCAAAATATTCCGGAGTCTTTTCTCCGAAGAAGAAATCGAGCGCCACGCGGCCACCGCCGCCTGAGCTGCCACGCGCGGAGTTACCGTCCGTTTTCGCGATGCAGGAAACGTTCATGCGAGCGAGCGGCTGGGAATCTTCAGCTAAAGTCCCGTCCGAACCGACCACCAGAATGTTCCGTAATTCATCCGAGTAGCTGGCGCGAACTTCCTTGATGCGCGGATCATAGGAGCGCGCAGCTGCATCGGCACGCATGACGAGTTCGACTTTGGCAGAAATCTCGGCGTCGACCGACGGAAGAGCGATTGGATACAAGCTCCGTGCCGCTTTCTGCTGGAATCCCACGACCGGAGTTTTAGCTGGGCCACTCGCAATCAACGCGGCGGTACGGGCGGCATGCAAAATCCGCTCAGGCGAAAGGTCGTCGGTGTAGGCGTATCCGGTACGCTCACCGGAGATTACTCGAACGCCGCACCCCGCAGAAGTTCCCTGAGATGCCGATTTGACCATGGATTCATCCACTGCCAAAGCGGTCGAAGAAAGATACTCAAAATAAAGGTCCGCGTAGTCGCCACCGGCTGACAAAGCTGCCGCCAAGAATTGCTCAAGGCTGCGTTCGGTGAGGCCATAACGCTGCAAAAAAAATTGGTTTTTATCCACGTTAGTTAGATGCCGGACGGTTTTCGAAGGACTCCGCTGGCTACCTTCAATTATCCCACACCAACTTAGTTGCGGCAGGACGCGGCTCTGATCTGGGGGACATTGGTCACCCGCCACATACGCATGCCTCTGTGAACTGCACAATGGCAATGTGACTCCGGAATCACTGGTTCGCGTGCTGGAAGAGTTTCTCGCCGATGCTCGTGGTGCCGTGATCCTGGAAGATGGCGCCGTGACATTCGATCTCGCGCAAGCGAAGTACTCGATCTCCGGAGAGCGCAACAAATGTCTGCTGCATCTGTGGTCCGCGGAGCGCAATGTCGTTCGAAGAGTTCTCGATGCGGAGGTTAAATGTGAAGCTCTCAGCCTGACGGTACAAAGAATGGGGCAGACACGCCCCTCGAAGGTTGAGATTTGCCGCGAGCGCGATCGTCGTACCCCTAGTGCGAAGCAGGCGGCCCGAGTGGCTTATCAGGAACTTCGTCGGGTTCTGGCGCGCCTCTTCCCCGCCTTTACAGTCATCCAGCTCAGCACAGCGATGGACCTGGAACGATCTTTCGGACCAATCTACGCCCGTGGAGTGTTGAAGCAGGGGCAGTCGGGGTTTGCAGTATTGGGGGTGAACTCACAAGAAACTCAGGCTTCGGTCGACGCCGCGCTCACGTTCGGCATTCTGTGGCTTGATGCTTGCCGGCAGGCACATGCCGGCAAGTTCATGATCGAAGGACTGAAGCTTTTTTTCCGCCGGAGAGTTTTCTGCACTGACGCGCGAGCCCATCGCCCATCTGCATCCTTCTGCGGCGAAATGGCAGTTGTATGAGTTGCAAGAGCGAGAAGGCAGTTTGCGCGAGATCGACGTCTCTGATCGTGGCAATGTGGCGACACGCCTTGTACACGCTCCAGACGAGATTGCCACTCGGGAGCGGTTCAGCGCTCCGCTGGCTCGAATTCGCGAGTTGATGCCGGAGGCAGAAGTCGCGGTGCTATCGCCCGCCGAGATTGCGTTTCGATGTCACGGTCTCGAGTTCGCCCGCGCCCGATTAGCCCATGAACCCGGAGGTTTCCGCAGCACATCGGAGGTTGTGTTTGGGGTGGGCGCTCAGGAACGAGTGCTCTGCGACCAAAATATAGACGTTTCGAAGGCTGGTATGTAGCATCGGAGAAGTGCCACGCAGAGGGGCCACGAGACAGTCCGTTGTGGCGGATGCATCCCGAGCGGTGGTTGGAATTACTCGCGGTGCGAAATATCGTTGCGATCGACGGTCGATTAGATCCAGGTTGCTTGTATTCGCAAGTGCCAGGCGTTCTCCGCATCAGATCGGACGATGATTGATGTGCTTACTACTACACAAGAAGGCAGGCTAGCGGTAGTCGAATTGAAGGCGGATGAAGATATTCATCTACCGCTGCAAGGATTGGATTACTGGGCGAGAGTTGCGTGGCACCACGCACGCGGCGAGTTTAAGAAGTTTGGATATTTTCCGGGAAAGGAGCTTTCGACGGAAGATCCGGTGCTCTTTCTTGTAGCACCAGCGTTGCGCGTGGATCCGGCCACAGACACACTGCTGCGATATTTCTCTCCAAAGATTTGTTGGGAATTGGTGGGCATCGACGAGAGATGGCGCAGAAACCTGAAGCCTGTTTTCCGAAAGCGAGCAAGAAGAGAAGGGTCAACCGATGCGGATCGGGAAGTCGCGTAACTTGTGTGGGGCGGAGACTCCTCCGCCTTCTTTGTGAGGTTAAGTGTCCCAGCTCAAGAAACGAGGTCCAGAACAACTGCAAAAGCAGCGGACAAGAGTGTCCGCTCTAGACGAGCTCATTTCGGCCATACACCTAATAGCCGGCGCACATCTACCAACTGCGCGACGTGGTACGCGTTGTGATCTGCCAATAGCAACGCTTCCCGAAGAATAGTCTGACCGTCTCCCCACGAAATCTGTGCGTATAAGTCCGTCTCAGGATTCGATACCAACTTTTGCATCTCGTTCAAATCCGCGTGGAATTTCTTGACGCTCTCGCCCCATGTGGCCGTTCGGGGTGGCTTTTCGTCTTTTGGCCAATAGCCTTCCGGCCATTCCGGGGAGACATGCTTTGGATTGCGGCTGAATTCAAGAATATCTGATTGCGTAATACGGAGGTGCTCCAGCAGCATCCACGGAGAATGAGGGAAGCCAGATGGTCTGCGGCCGCGCAGTTCAGGGGACAGATCCTTAACGGCATCTTCGAATTTAGCGTGAGCGCCGCCGCCCTTTAGCAGCTCAACCAGGTGTTCGCGAAGGATCTTGTTCGAGTCATCTTTCATCGGCTTAATTTTCCGTTCCTTCATGTTGCCCGCGTTAGATGTAAATAGGAGCCGTTTGATTCAGGATCTTTGCTTGCACTCAGGACAAGGGTTTTTGTTCAAATGCAGCGTCAATAACAGGCGCGTTTAGTATATTGCCCGCCTCTGGCTCTTCGCCCCGGAATACTCGGGAGATTCCTCTTACGATCCTTCGCATGGGCAAAGTGTCCTTGTCGTCAGCAAAGAAGATTTCGCCGATTCGGTTGCTGCGATAATACCAACGTTTCAAGATGGCCAGGTGTTCCATAACCGCGGTTGCGGTCCTGGGCCCTTCCCGTTCAACATTTCGTAGCACTTCTTGGACGCGCGCGTCCATCGATTGCGACTTGGTGTGTTCCGTGACTTGAATGTGTAAAGGCATCGGACCAAAGATTTGCCCCGAATCGATGCGGAACAAGGAAACACAGTCCGGCACGGCCGAGGGCTGCACAATCAAACCGGAAAGACGGTCGATCCGG
>JAOAPG010000246.1 GCA_025462785.1 Acidobacteriaceae bacterium | reverse complement strand
GAGCACAAACTCGACGGCCAAGGGCGAGTGAAGTCCACCGAAATAAAAACTTTCGAAATCATGCAGCTTTATGGCGAACCAGTCGAACGCCTGGTTTCCAAAGACGACAAGCCGCTCTCTGCCAAAGACGCTTCCAAGGAGGACCAAAAGATCCAGAAGTTAATTGACCAGCGAAAAAACGAATCTCCAGAAAATCGCAGGAAGCGCGAAGACAAGGAAGAAAAAGAACATGAACAAGGCCGGCAATTTGTTCGCGAAGTGGCCGATGCCTACAACTTCCATTTGGTCGGGATCGAAGCGTTAGATGGCCGCCCCACTTACGTCATTGATGCCCAACCGCGCCCCGGCTATGTGCCTCACCTCAAAGAGGCCAAATTTCTGCCGAAATTCCGTTTTCGCGCGTGGATCGATAAAGAAGAATCGCAATGGAAAAAGCTCGACATTCAATGTGTCGATACCGTTTCAGTAGGCTTGATCCTTGCGCGTATCCATAAAGGATCTCGTATCGTCCTTGAACAAACCCGCGTAAATAACGAAGTCTGGCTCCCGCAGCATGTCGCCCTGAAACTGGACGCGCGAGTCGCCCTGCTGAAGGAGTACAACCTCGAGTCCGACTTGGCTTACAGCAATTACAAAAAGTTTCAGAGCAACACGAAAATTGTTGTCGGCGGAGAAGAGTCACCACCCCAATAGAACGCTTGCTGTTCCGGCCGGCTGGGGAAACGTCCTACTCAGATCCGCGCTCCGGCGGCAAATCGTCGGGACGACCGTATTCGATATGAGTATGAACCGGCCTCTCCGGATGATCCGCTGCATCCTCCACGCCTTCGACGGTTGCGGCCTCCAGCGCCTGGTCCGTATCGGCCAGTTCTTCCACGCTCTCGTCCGTGGCATCCGCTATTGGCGAGAGTCGCTGAGGATCTCCCGATTGCCCGGCACTGTCAGGACCAACCTGCCCGGGATCATTGCCCAACTCATCTGGAGCCGCTTCGTTGGCTGCTCGTCTGCCCTTAGCTTCTAGATTGTTCCGCACTGGTATCCTCCTTAATGCGTAGTCTTGTATTGGATGCCAGTTTGAGAATTTACGGCAAAACACGAATCAACATCTCGCCAGTTTAAAAAACTCCAGCTTAGATTCCGGTTGTCTCGTATGTAAGCACCGCCAAGGTTAGACGATAGTCATAGCTGGCTTGCGCTCCGCTGATCTGTGCCTGGGTCTGCTGAAGTTGCGCCTGACTAAGTTCCACGATTGACCCTAGTCCGAGCTTGTAGCGGGTCTGGGCCAGATCAAGCGCCAGATTCGCCTGATTCAATAATTGCGTCGTGACGTCCACTCGCTGATATGCAGTATTCGCGTTCAGCCAACTCGTGCGCACGTCACGTGCGATTCGGTTCCGAAGATCGATCAGGCGTTCTTGTGTTACTTGCTCTCTCAGTGCCGCTTCCCGAGCTCGTGCTGTGTACAGAAAGCCGTTGAACACTGGAATGTCGACGTTGACTCCGACCGCACCATACCAGCTTGAAACAAGAGGATTCCTCACCGGAGTATCTCCGACCGCCCCGAGCGCACGAATGCTGGGCAAAAGTAAGTCGCGCTCTGCGGTCTGGAATTTATGAGCCGATTCATACTGGAAGTTTAGCGACATAATCTCCGGCCTCATTGAAAATGCCTGAGAGATAAGATCGTCCACGTTGCCGGGAGGTGGCGCGATGGAAGTCGTATCCTCGACCAGCTGAAAATTCTGAGCGCCGGGATAGCCGAGCACCATCGACAAAGTTGCTAGCGAAGCGCTCTCATTATTTTGAGCGTCGAGAAAAAGAAGCTTCGCTTCCGCCAAATTGACATTGGCAAAACTGAGATCGAGTTGGGACTTGAGCTTGCTGTTGAATAGCGCCTGGATTTGATCCGCCACAGTTTGACGCGCGTTCACCGTCTGTTGCGCGACCGTCAAGAGAGCGTGCGCTTGCAACGCTGAATAAAAAGCTTGGTCAACGGCGAGCAGGATTTGCTCCTTGGTTGCAATCGCGTTTTGTTCCTCCGCCTTTGCCGAAAGATTGGCGCTCGCCACAAGATTCGTGGTGTGGCCAAAATCAGTGATTAACTGGCTTACCATGGTGCCCACACCGGCACGCTGGTAGATGACAGGATTATTCAGCGCACCGGCCGAGATACGGGTGCCCGGATTGGCGTCCACGGCCGTGAGATCGACCGTTGCGGTCGGCCACAGATTCGAACGTACTTCGCGCGTGACTTGCCGCGAAGCCAGAGAGTTGAGCCGAGCCACCGAAATCTGCGGATTGTTCTGGATGGCCAACGCCTCAGCCTGCTTCAATGAAAGAGGAGTTCCGCTGCCAACCTGCGGCATCGCGGGAGTTTGCGCCGTACCTGGCAGAGGAGATGCCGAACCGGCCCCGGCCTGGGCAAGAATGAATGGATCAGTACTTGGTCTTGGAGTTGGTGCGGAAGGCAAGCTCGCTGTGGTCTGCGCGAAAGCATACGCGGGCACTAATAGAGCCAAAACAAATAACGTGGTCTTCATGATGTTTATTTATGAACCTCAGCTTTGCGCGACTGGAGTTTGCTCTTCTTCTCGACGATGGATCAGCAGATAAGCGGCAGGAACCACGAACACCGTCGCGATCACCGATACCGTGAGTCCGCCGATAATTGCGCGAGCCAATGGCGCGTATTGTTCGCTTCCAGCTTCGAGTGCGAGCGCCATCGGAATCATGCCAAGAATCGTCGCCAAAGAGGTCATCAAAACTGGCCGCAAACGCACACGGCACGCCGTCGCTACTGCTTGTTTGATCGGCATGCCTTCTTTTCTCAACGAACGTGTGAACTCAACGATCAGAATGCTGTTCGAGACCACGATTCCCGTCATCATGATGACTCCCATCAATGACATGACATTCACAGTCGTATGAGTCAGCAGAAGGAATAAAATGACGCCCGTGATTCCCGGCGGGATCGCCAACAAAATAATCAGCGGATCAATGAACGAAGAAAACTGCGCCATCAGGATCAAATAAACCAAAACGACGGACAGGATGAGGCCGATTCCAAAGCTTTTCAACGACTGCCGCATGCCCTCGACCGATCCACGCATCGTGACCCGTACATTCTCGGGCAGCTTGGTGTTCGCAACTATCTTGTCGACTTGATTCGCAAGGCTGCCGAGATCTTCACTCCGTGGCGAAACGTATACATCAATAACGCGGCGAAGCTGGTAATGATCCACTTCAGTAGGCGTGTTGATCATCTTTACGTCCGACACAGCCTCAAGATTGGTCGGGTTCTTGTTATTCGCGGCATGCAGTGGAATCTGCTTAAGATCGGTAAGCGATTTGACCTGTGTCTCCGGATACTGCACCGTGAGCAGGTAATTGTTTCCGCTATGCGGATCGACCCAGTAGCTCGGCGCAATCATGCTGTCCGACGTCAGAGCAGTAATAACATTGTCGACCGCTTCCTTGGACGACACGCCCACACGCCCGGCCATTTCGCGATTAACATTGAGTTCGATCCCGGGATAATCGAGATCCTGCGGGATCAACACATCGCTCACGCCGTGCAGCTTGCGTACTTGCTGCGCGATATCGGTGGCTGTCTGGTAAGCCTCCTTTTGATTGTTGCCACTAACCTGAAGATCGATCGGCGCAGGAAGGCCTAAGTTGACGACCACATCCACCAGTCCTCCCGCTTGGAAATACGTCGAAAGCTCAGGCAGATCGTCGGACAATTTGGCACGCACTCGACGCATGTATTCATAGCTGCCGATTTCGTGCTCTTTTTTGAGACTGACCTGCACGAATGCTGTGTGCTGCCCGGAATTGCTGGTGTAAATCGCCGAGAAGTCCGGGGTTATGCCGATGTTCGAAACGATCATGTCCAGATCTTTTGGCGAGACTACCTGGCGAATATCCTGTTCGACATGCTTGATGTACTCGTTCGTCAATTCGAGGCGCGTGCCCGTGGGAGTCTTAACGTTGATCACAAATTGGCCGGGGTCGGTTCGAGGGAAAAATCCCAAGCCCATCAGCGGAAATAATCCGAAACTGAAAAGACAAATGCCAAGGATTCCAACAACGGTAGCAAAAGGACGAAGCAGGCTACGCCCTACCGCGATGTCGTAACGCATGAGCATCCTGTCATAGCGGCGATTAAACCAACGAATAAAACGTTCAAACTTCGTCTTCCCAGGATGGTGTGCCGCTTCGCCGTGCGGTGACTTAATGAAGCGAGCGCAAAACAGCGGTACAACTGTCATAGCTACCGCATAAGAAGCGAACAGCGAGAACACAACCGCAGCGGCTAGAGCCGTGAACAAGAATCTGCTCACTCCGTAAAGGAACACAACTGGAAAGAAGACAATCGCCGTAGTGAAGGTGGCGGCAAGCACAGGCATTGCTACTTCTCTGCCGCCTTTCTCGGCAGCCGCCTCGGGTGTCTCTCCCATCTCGAGATGCCGGAAAATGTTCTCCAGCACCACCACTGAATTATCGATCAATCGCGAGAAAGCAAGCGCCAGTCCTCCGAGAACCATGGTGTTGATCGATCCTCCGCTGGCATTAATAGCCATAAACGCAGCCAGGGCGGAGAGTGGAATCGAGAGCATCACCGCGAGTGTCGCGCGCACGTTGCCAAGGAAGATCAGGATCATGAGGGCGGTGAGCACCAACCCGATTCCGCCTTCGCTGCCCAGGTTCGCGATTGCCGTCTTCACGAAAACGGATTGATCGAACGCCACCTTCGCTACTAGAGACTTGGGAATATCCAGTAGATTTCCAATGGACTTTTTGATGCCATTAACAATCGCGATGGTATTACTGTTCCCGCCCTGTTTGAGAATCGGAAGATAAACCGATCTTTGCCCATCTACGCGGACGATGTTCGTCTGAATCGCGGCCGCATCTTCCGCATGCCCTACGTCCGACACCATCAATTCGGCGTTGTCCTCCGACTTGAGCGGCAACCGGTTGATCTCTTCCGTGGTGGGAAGCTGGCTGTTGGTGTAGATGTTGTAATCCTTCGAACCTATCCGCACATCACCAGACGGCAGAATCGTATTCGCATCGTTGACTGTGCGCACAACGTCCATCAGGCTTAGCTGATGAGCCTCCAGCTTTACCGGATCAACATAGACTTGAATCTGCCGATACTTGCCGCCGAATGGTTGGGGCACCGATGCACCCGGCACGTTTGCAATCTGATTACGAACCGTGAACTGTCCCAGGTCGTGCAACTGCGTCTCGTTCAGAGCTTGCCCCTTCAACGTGATCAAGCAAACCGGCAAGCTGGAGGCGTCGAATTTGAGTACTACTGGCGGCAGAGTGCTCGGAGGCAGTCGCCGCAATTGCGCCATCGCAAGATTGGAGATGCCGCTAACCGCTGCGTCCGGATTAGTTCCCGGCTGGAAGTAAATCTTGATCAGACTGACCCCAGTCAATGAACGCGATTCAATATGATCAATGCCACTCCCTAGGGTGAAGAATCTCTCGAACGGATTTGTGATGTTGGCTTCAATCTGTTCCGGTGGCATGCCAGAATAAAACGTTGCCACCACAACTACTGGAATGTTGATCTCAGGAAAAAGATCCACCGGCATGCGTGCGACAGTCGTCGCGCCGACGACCACGATGATCAGGCACAACATGATGATGAAAAATGGATACCGGATAGCAAAGCCCGACATGTCTACTGCACTCCCTGTTCTGCGGCACTCTCGTCCGCCATCGTACTCAGCTTGGGATCAACATGCTGGCCGGGCCGGTACTCCCCTAAATTGCCCACGATCACTCGATCCCCCTCGTTTAATCCCGCTAGAACCTGGACGCGGTTCGATCCTTCAATTCCGGTTTTGATCTCGCGCTCCTCGACGAGGTTCTGTGAATCAACCACGAGCACCTTGGTCTTATCCCCGCTTCGATTGATTGCCTGTACCGGAACTGTCAATGCGCTGGGGGCGTTTTGAATGCGCAGTGACACATCGGCATACATCCCTGGCGCTAACCTGTAATCGCGATTCGGCACATCCACTTCGACTTGCATAGTTCTGGTTGACCGATCCAAAGAATCGGTCGCGCGGATGACTTTGCCCGAGAGGTGCACGTTCGTTGCCTGCACCCGGATATCAGCGGGCTCCCCATCTTTAACACTGGGAGTTAGAGACTCAGGCACCGGGATACGAAGCCGCAATACTTTCACCTGCGAAAGTTTCACTACAGGCATCGAGCTTGCGTTCGAGGTGCCTGCCTGAATGAGTGCCCCCGTATCCGCGTAACGCCAGGTCACTACTCCATCGAAGGGAGCGGTAATGCGCGAATATTCCGAGAGCGCGGCATAGTGTTGCTGGTCTGCTTCAGAAACTTCCAATTGCTGCCGGGACGCCGCCAATGCCGACTTGGCGCCCTCTACCTGTGCCGCAGCAGAGCGGTCTTTGGCAGTGGCATCGTCCAGCTCTTGCTCTGCAATCAAACCAGGCCGCGCCTGTGAGGCCTGTTTCAACCGGGTAGCGGCGGCATGCAACGCAGCATAGTCGGCTTCGGCACGGGTGACCTCATTTTGCGCGCGGAGAATCTCCTCTTTGCTATGACCCACTTCCGCACTGGCAGACTGTAATTGCGCAGTCAACTCAGGGATTTCCAGAACTGCGAGCACCTGTCCCTTATGGACGCGATCGCCAATATCGACGTTAATGTCTCGGATGTAGCCCGCAACCTTGGCATGGAGCTCGACTTCCTGGTACGGCAGAAACTCGCCCGCGATAGACAATGTGTTGGAAAGCGGTGCACGTCGAGCTTGAACAACGGCAGCGCGGGGTACTGCATTAGCCGAAACGGACTCAGAAGCCTCGCCCGAATGTCCGCAGCCCGTCGTAGCAACACAAACTGCCAGCAAAGCGAGCAATGCTGTTCCAAGAATCCAATATCGTTTACGCATATTTACATTCACCCATTCATGGCCTCACCAGAGCTTCAGTTAAGGGACTGCAATAATCCAAATAATCGGAGCGCGGCGCGAGGCTCCTCGGGCTGCACTCCCGAAGAGAGTTAATTGCGGGCCATACACGACGAATTCTTTTCCCGGATGCGTCGGTTGATGCTCATTCTTACGTCGCGGTTACCAGGAAGGCTCACATGGATCACATGCTTTTGCAGATTCACTTCTATGTCATGGTTGGGAGTGAAAGCAGACGGCAAATAATCGAGTGCAGACTCATAACGCGCTACATATGTCTCGCAGTTCAACCTGATGCCAATATCGTAGGAGTGAACTGTGGCTTGCAACGGTGCGTCCGACGGATTGCCGCCGACGTAATTGGATGGACTTTCATGCTTTTCCACACTGACCACCGTAGCTGATTGGTAGTTCTGTTTAGCCTCAGCGTGCGCGCACGTCATCAGCGCACCCGACACGAGTACGAGTAGGATTAAATTCTTTTTCACGATCTCCTCCATGAGATCCGACTCGATAGAGGGCAGCGGCAAAGGTCCAAGACCAGCCACGACAAGTGGAACGGACCATTCGCTTCATATGCCCCTTCGAATCTCTTCCGGCCTTGCCACAGCAACGCGCGGAGATTTGCCCCGAAATGAACCGGGTTGAGTTGAAGTCCTGTTAGATCTCTGAATTAATTACGAGAGGAATTCGCTCGAAGGAGGAGGCCGATTATACAGCCGTTCGTCCAAAAGAAAAGCATGGACGGGAGGTCCGCTGGGAGCGAACCGGGGATAGAAAGTCGATACTTCCAGAATTGCAAAACGCCCGACAGGCGTAACCCATCGCGCTGCATCTTTGTCTAAATGTTGTCGCTTCTGAGCAGATGAATGAATCGTGACGTGCTTAACACTGACACTGGGAACACTTGCGCAATCGTTGTATCGAGTGGCGAGACTAATCGTGAGTGAACAAACCGCAACCAAAATAAGAGCGGCGCCCCAAGTACCGACTCGGCGCCTTCCCATTTTGTAATTGGTTGAGATGTCCATCTAGTTTGATCTTCAGAAATGATACCACTTCAAACCTGAGAACTATTCCAGTTTGCTTAGATGCGGAAGTTACTTCGGAATGCCTTTGCTCCTAAGCAGCAGAAAATAAGAGCATCCCCAGAAACGGAAAAGCCAGGGTGAGGATTCCACCCTGGCCCGTGTATTTTCAGCTTAAGGCAGGTAGTAACGGAACGAAGTTAAGACCATATTCTCATGTGGAGAAGGCTCGCCAGTGGTGCCAACTCCTGGCACCCCTGCCCACGTGTTGCGGACAATGTAGGAGTACTGCGGTCCCCATTGAATCGTGCCCTTTGGTCCCTTGTAGAAGCGATACCAGAATCCAATCGTACCCTCGAGTTCGTTACGGGTATCACCGGTGCAGTTCGCCGGGTTAGCGGGAGTAAAACCGTTTGAAGAAACCGGGAATTGCCCGGCCACGGGTGTCCCAGGCGGCAATTCGGTGTAGCAGCCAGAGTTTTTGAATAAGGGTGAACCGTACCCTTCCGGAGTGCCGGAGGGATTAAAGAAAGACCTGCGGCCCGCATACTCGCCGCCCACATTGGCGTATATATCAATTCTGTTGGCGTGAGCCTCCAAGGTTGCGAGTGCCTGGTTGCTCTTGATTAGGGCAAGGGTTCCGTCTGGACGAACCGTGGTATCGGCAAGGCCCACAGTGCCGTATCGACCAATCCCCTCGCCGGTCAGGAAATGAATTCCCGCATCCAGGTGCTTATTCAACAACGAGACGCGAGCATTGGCGCCCGCCCCCCAACCAGTGGTTGAGTTGTTTGTGGCTCCCGCAGCAGAGGGCCCGAGTATTCCCAAACAGGTAGTAGTTGCCGCCACGGTGGCGCAAGGATAGGTTCGGTTACGGAAATCGCTAATGATTCCGAAAGCTTCGAAGTGACTCCATTTGGAGGGTTGCGCGGCTGCCTTGAAGATGAAATCAGGAGATGGATTGAACGAATAAGTTGCACTTGGGTTGTAAAGGCCGCCGCTCGTACCGGGAGCACCTAGGACAAAGTTGTTTGCGTTCCCGTGCGCAGTAAGCGTAGCTTGCGGATTTTCTACCGAGGCTGCCAGCCAGAACTTGTCGCCAAAGTTCTTGGAGACGCGGAATCCATACTGCCGCGCCCAACTAAATCCGATGTTGTACTGTGGATCGATGGTCATCGGCAGCGCTTCGCTGCGGTTGTCGACGCCTTTCCTAGTCTCCGTCACTAAACTCCACATCTGGCCACCGGTGAAGGTAAAACCATCGTTAAGCGCGGCCTGTCCCCAAGCCTGGCGCTGCCGGAAAGTGTAACTGTTGCTCTCGTTGTTATTTGAGGTTACGCCGGCGGAGAGGAAGTCAGCCTCAACATAACCCGTCAGCTTGGCACTTTTGAGTTTGCCTTCAGCCAGTAACGCGATCCGTGACTGCCTGCCCGAGCCGAAGAATTCTGAAAGGTTGTTTTGAGCAGAACCAACGAACGGGATCGAATTGAAGGGAGTGTTAATGTCGGACGCGAGCGCATGTTGGCGCCATACGGTTTCAGCTGCCAGGAAGCCAACTGGAGTAATCGTGATTCCTTTATAGTGCAACGCTATCGGACTCTCCAACGCGTCGGTGATGTTCTTTTGTGTCTCTTGCAGACTCACGGCCGTATTGGTGGAATTCTGCTTAATATCGGAAAGGTCGCTCTTCAACTCAACCACCTGCTGCTGCTGAGCTCCGACTTGAGTAGATACGGCATCGGCTTTTCCCGCCGCCTCCGTAGCCGTGGTCTGGCTCTGGTCAAGCCGTTGCTGCATTTGTTGCAGAGACTGGTCGCGGGTCTGGATTTGCTGCTGCAGCAATAGAATCTGCTGTTGCTGAGCCGCGATCGCTTTATTCATTTCTTCCTTGAGGTCTTCAATCTGCCGGGAAACACTCGGTGCCGCGGCTTTGCGGTGCTTCTTTGTGGTCGTTTTGGTGGTGGTAGTCGTCTCGCTGGTCGTAGCTTGCGGCGCAGGCGCCGCAAACGCGCTCGTTGCCAGCGCACACGACAGCAACAAAGATAAAGCTTGCTTCATATCTTTCCCCCACGGATGAAATTAGAAGATAGTAGATGGCGGCGCTCCATACCCGGATAGCCAATAAATCCAAATAATTTCTTCAATTTTGCCGATGCTAAAGGCTGATTGTTAACAACAGATGAACATACGTTGAATATCAGGTTAATCGGGCGGGCGCACACAACAATGCAACAGTCACTTTTTAAACAGAGTTGGGATTAAACAGGAGTCTCGGATCAGTGCTGGCCACCAACTTCATCCCATATCTTCACGTCTCTGGTCTCTTTGACAAAAAGGGATCCAATCACAAACGTCATGAGAGCAATACTGATAGGCCACACTAGGCCCATGTAAATCGCGTGCGCCCGCACCCAGGGGTTTTCGCTGGTGCTCGCCCACGCCACGATTGCCGTCGCGATAAATGGAGTCCAGCCTCCGAACTCCCCATTTCCGAGGTGATACGGTAAAGACATCGAGGTATAGCGGATTTTCGCCGGGAAGAATTCCACCAGAAACGCAGCGATCGGCCCGTAAACCATTGTCACGTATAACACTTGGATCGTGACCAGAAAAAGCAGCATGCCGAAATTCACTGGGTTTGAGTAGGTCTTCAACCCTTCATAGATCGGGATATAAGTGAGCGCTGCGATCAGGCATCCGCTCATAATGATGACCTTCCGTCCAACGCGATCCGAGAGCGCCCCGAAGATTATGAAAAAAGGAGTCGCAATCAGAAGCGAAAAGCCCACCACCTTGTAGGCTGTCACATAATTTACCTTGCAGATGGATTGCAGAAAAAACAGCGAATAAAACTGACCGGTATACCAAACCACTGCCTGCCCGGCTGTGGCACCGAAAAGTGCCAGCATCATCATTTTCCAATTCCTTCCACTGCCCAGACTGTCGGTCAAGGGCTGAGTAGAAGATTTTCCCTGGTCTTTGAGTTTTTGAAATAAGGGCGATTCCTTCAGCCGAACTCGGATGTACAGCGAAATGCTAAGCAGCACTGCCGAGAGCAGAAACGGAATTCTCCATCCATACGCCTTGAAATTGGCCTCTCCCAGATATTGACGAATAGTCAAAATGACCGCGAGCGCAACCAGCAATCCCAGAGTAGCTGTCGCTTGAATGTAACCGGTATAGTAGCCGCGTTTGTGATCCGGAGAGTGTTCGGCGACGTAGGTGGCCGCTCCGCCATATTCGCCGCCAAGCGCGAGCCCCTGCAGCAATCGCAATAAGACGAGCAAAATCGGCGCCAGCACTCCCACTTTTTCGTATGTGGGGAGCAGTCCTACGAAAAATGTCGAGAGGCCCATCACGGTCAAGGTGACGACAAACGCATACTTGCGTCCAACCAGATCTCCCACCCGGCCGAAAACAATCGCGCCGAAAGGTCGCACAGCGAAGCCCGCTCCGAAGGTGGCAAGACTTGCTAAAAACGCCGCCGTCGGATTTCCCTTGGGAAAGAATAAGGTCGAAAAGAAAACCGCCAGACTCCCGTAGATATAGAAGTCATACCATTCGATAGTGGTCCCGACCGATGAGGCGGCGATCACCAATGGCATACTGAATTTGGCTTGCGCTATATTTGCTTCAGTTGCGGCTTGGCGGTTATTCATAACTCCTCCCGGGGAAATCGGATTCTCAATCGCGAACCAATGGACCGCAAAGCTACAGAAATTCGGCTGGATCGTACACTAACGGCGCAATGATGGGAAGCTGAATCTTGTGTCGATCAGACCAGCACCAACAATAGTCGCGCCCTTGCACACTTCCCTGTTTCCCGATGATACTTAAACTACCCATGAAAACAATTCTCTCTCTTGCCAATCCCGCTGATGTAGAAACTGAATGTCTCGTTGTCGTCGCTCTTGATCAGGCAGCTCCAAAAAATGGACCGCATAAGAAC
Organism: Acidobacteriaceae bacterium; assembly: GCA_025462785.1. Lineage (GTDB taxonomy): Bacteria > Acidobacteriota > Terriglobia > Terriglobales > Acidobacteriaceae > JAOAPG01. The sequence continues at coordinate 4,831 of JAOAPG010000246.1, read as the reverse complement.
AGTGCGAAGGACAAGCCCGAAATTTCCCTTGCAACCAGTGATGCGGCTATAAAAGACGCCGCCAAGGATGTCATCGCCAGCGGCGAAATCGCCGGAAAGCTCGCCGAAACCAATTTGCTGCACAAGCCCGCGAAACTTAAGGCTAAGCGGCTACTCGTGATTGGCGGCGGCAAAGCTAAGACCTTTACATCAGTCGAACTGCGCAAGCTGGCCGGAACCGCCGCGCGTTTCCTCAAGCCAAAGGGAATTCGCAGCTTCGCTTTTGTAGCGCCGGAAGGCGTTCTCACAGACAGCGATGCGGTGAAGTCGATCATTGAAGGAGCGTTCGTCGGCAACTTCGATCCCGATACATATAAGAGCGATCGCAAGGACCAGCAGATTGATGCACTGACGGTCGTGGCTCGCGGAGACCAAGCGCGTTTGCAACAGGCACTGGACGAGGGACGCATTATAGGCGAGTCGCAGAATTTCACCCGTGAACTGGTGAACGAGCCCGGCAACCGCATGACTCCTACCATGCTCGCCGAGCGTGCCCGCAAAATGGCGGAAGAAGTCGGATTGAAGTGCGAGGTTTTCGGCCCCGACAAAATCAAAGAACTCAAGATGGGTGCATTCTGGAGTGTGGCTCAAGGCTCCGATGAGCCACCCGCACTCATCGTTCTGCGTTACGAGCCCGCGGGCGCTCCGGAAAAGCCAGTTCTCGGTTTAGTTGGAAAAGGCGTGACATTCGACACCGGCGGAATTTCAATCAAACCAGCTGACGGCATGGAAAAAATGAAATACGACATGGCAGGAGGCGCCGCCATGATCGGAGCGATGCGCGGCATAGCTCTGCTCAAGCCCAAAGTGAAAGTCACCGCCATCATTTGCGCGACGGAAAACATGCCATCTGGTAAAGCGCAGAAACCTGGCGACGTGCAGATCGCAATGTCCGGCAAATCGATTGAGATCATCAACACCGACGCTGAAGGACGTTTGGTCCTCGCCGATGGTCTCTACTACGCGCGTCAACTCGGCTGCACGCATTTGATCGATGCGGCTACTCTGACTGGCGCAGTTGTAGTGGCGCTCGGATACGTCAACGCCGGCGTCTTCGCCAGTGACGACAAGATGTATGAGCGTTTCACCAAAGCATTGGCAAAAGCAGGAGAGAAATTCTGGCGCATGCCGCTCGATGAAGAATACAAAGAGAGCATTCGCTCAGGCATAGCCGATATCATCAACTCCGGCGGACGTTGGGGCGGAGCAATCACAGCCGCAATGTTCCTGAAAGAATTCGCCGAAGACACCCCGTGGATGCATCTCGATATAGCAGGAACAGCATGGACCGAGGAGAACAAACCATGGATGGCAAAGGGCCCATCAGGAATAGCAGTGCGAAGCCTAGTCGAGTTCGCGCGAGACTTTGCTGAATAAAGCAGGGTCCGGGCTTTAGGCTCTCGGCGTTAGGCTTTGCGCATCTGTTTCCTAGAGCCTAGCGCCTGCAGCCTAAAGCCTGCTTCTCGCATCTGAAGTGCGCTCACTGGAGGGTCTATGAAGCCTTTGTTCGGAATTGGACTGGTCGTTCTCGTGCTAGGAATTCTCTCGTTCTTTGTTCCCGTACCCCATTCAGAACATCACGGCGCTGACGTAGGAGACGTCCATCTCGGAGTCACTACTCATCACGAAGACAAAGTTCCGCAGGGCGTCAGCATTGCATTGGTGGTGGTCGGTGCAGGCATGATGATCGCGGGTCGAGGTGGTCGCACCTAATCGCCTTGCTCACGTGGCGACAGCTGCCTCGGCTGTCCGCTTTTCCCTAAAGCCCAACGCCTAAAGCCTAGCGCCTGCTTTCCGGGCGGGTGCCCCGTCCTATCGCGAAGCGAACGCCGGGCTTCATGCCATTATTTCTGCGTCTTCTCAAACGCCTGCTCGAATTCTGTAAGTAGTGGCGTCTCACCCCTCTGCAATCCACTACGTCCCATTACACGCCATAGATACTGACCACTGTCCTGGTGTGCGTCATAAACGGCCAAGACATCTTCCGACGGACGCCCCTGCACCCTGAGAATGATGTCAGCGTCGTCAGGTTTGTAGACGAGAATGAGCTTTTTCCACTTCTGAATGGCATCTTGCACGGACGTAATCGCGTCCCGATCTTCGGGGAGAAGATTCGGATTGAATTCATCTCCATCGTAGCTGGTGACGTAAACAAAACGCGCGTTCCGCAGAGTCTTCGTAAGCGGCGGGACGTCTTTCGAAACTTTCGGAGCTGCAAAAGCGATCGTGCTGAATAATGCCAACAGAATTGCCAAAAATGCGAACCGTCTCATGGTGAATCCTCGATTCTTCCACTTAGTTCGATGCACGTTTTGAGCTTTCGTCGCATTCGGGAGAGGTTACGAGAGTCCAGGAGAGTTAAATGATTGAAAACACGTCAGCCGCTCGCCACCCGGTCTTCGCTGGCCAAAAGGTAATCTGGAATGGCCCGCCATCGCGCCTGCGAAGCCCACAGGCGGCGACCTAGGGCCGGACAACCCGAGAAAGCGCCACCTCGACAATTCAATCCGTCTACGGATCTGCAATAGACCACACGCTAACTATATCTAAAACATAAGCACACCGGACACCTACATCGCGGCTGGAACTTTGATTCCCATCACGGAAAGAACTCGCGTCAGTTCACGGCGGACCACTGCGACGGTTGCGAGCAGGAATCTCTTCCGGCTCTCGTCGGCTTCACTGAGGATTGGGTAGCTGTGATAGAACGAATTAAATAATTGCGCCAACTGAAACGCGTGCTTGGCGAGATAAGCCGGCTCAGTGGTCGCAATGCTCTGATCGATGATGTAAGAAGTTTTCGAAGCAGCCAGCCAAAGCTCCCATATTTCGTTTCGATCTTGTCCGCTGAGGTAGTGCGCGAAATCGATGCCAGCAAGTGAAAAATCATCGGGATCGATTCCGCCTTTACGAAAAATATTCGTTGCTCGCACGACTGCGTATTGCGCGTACGGTCCCGTTTCTCCTTCGAAACTCAACGCTTCTTTGAAATCGAACGCAATCACCGACTGCTTGGTGAACTTGAGCATGAAGTAACGCAGCGCGCCGACGGCGATTTGAGTCGCTATGGTGGTTCGCTCAGCATCGCTCAACTGTGGATGACGGCCGTCGACTTCTTTTTTCGCCGACGCAATCAGCGTATCGATCAGGTCGTCGGCTTTAACTCCAAAGCCTTTGCGGCCTGAAACTTCAATGTAGGATCGAGTCTTATCTTCATCGGAAAGCTGATATCCCATTTCAGCGGCGCAGCGCGGCGTGAGCGCAACCATCTCGTAAGAGAAGTGCGTATAGCGATCCGCTGCCTCATTGTGCCCGAGCGCGCGTAATGCCTCGATCACTGCGTTTTGCGCTTCGGCCTGGCGCGTGTCGATTACGTTATAAATCTCAGCAACATCACCGAAATGCGGGTGATCTGGAACTCCGTCGGTGGTTGAAATCCAGCAATCATGCTGATTCGGATAGCGATAGAACTCGCGATATCCGAAGTCACGACCGAGAAGGCCGAACTTCCACATGTGATAAGCGATGTCTTTGCCGACATATCCAACGGTTCCGTTGGAGCGGACGATAACTTTCTGATCTTCTTCTGCAATGGATTCTTTGTCCGCTTCCTCTGTCCCAGTGACCTCTGTGGTTGAATTTCTCCTCCGCATCACCCAGCAGCCTTTGTTCTTCCCTTCATTTTCATAGACAAGCACGCCGGCCTCTTTGAGTTTGGTGAAGGCGGCGTCCCAGAAATGCAGGTGCAGAATTTCACTCTCGCGCGGCAGGAAATCGTATTCGATGTCGAGCCGGTCCATGGTTTCAAGATGACGGCGCAAGACAGCTACCGAAATCAGATCTGCAAGAGCGGCGGTTTCGTTTCCGCCTTCTTCAATGGCGTGCAGCGTTTGCCGCCGAACTTCCAGATTCTGCTTGTCTTCCGCGTACCACTGCGATGCTCGCGCGTAAAGATCCCAGCAGTAATAATCGAAGCGCGGCTGACTGGCAAGTTGTTCGATTTCAGCGCGCGATTTCTTTTCGAGATGCAGGAAACCGACAACCACATCAGCAACTTGCACGCCGGTGTTGTCGATGTAGTTCTGCACATCTACTTCGCGTCCAGCAGCTTTCAGCAGACGGACGAATGTGTCCCCAAGAATGGCGTTGCGCAGGTGCCCGATGTGCGCAGCTTTGTTGGGGTTAATGCTGGAGTGCTCGACCAGAACCTTGCCTGGCTGCGTTTCTGCAGGCGGCTCGGTGTTGGAAGCGAGTGCTTCGGCTAATGCTTCACGGTTGACTCGGGCGTTGATGTATCCCGCGCCTGCAAGTTCAAGCTTTTCAAAGCCTTCGACGGGACCGATGCCGGCGACAATCTCCTCCGCAATTTTGCGGGGAGCTTTCCGAAGACGTTTCGCCAACTCGAAAGCTAATGGCAGCGCGTACTCACCTAATTCGACGCGAGGAGGCTGTTCAATGACGATCTTAGGCAATTCGACGTCGTAGGTCCGGCGCAGGAATTCGCGCACGTGATGGGCAAGTCGATTTTCCAGATAACGATACAAGTAGGGCCTCGAACAATCCTTCTAAGCTATTGAAGAAAAAAGTGATTGTAGCAGAGCGAGCAGACGCGAGGTTTGACGGCGGTTAGACCCTTCCCTATGATGAAAAGCGTTGGTGGAAGCGTCCTTGGTCATGGGCCTTCCGTCGTTGGGCTTTCCCGTCAGAAGCTTTCCATTGATTCACTTTCGTTTCACCCGAAAGATGTGACGGCATTGTTTTCGATGGCCTGCGACCTAGGACCAACGACGAA
>JAOAPG010000232.1 GCA_025462785.1 Acidobacteriaceae bacterium | reverse complement strand
AATTGCAGGAACTCAGCCTTTTGTACCGCCAAATCGCTGCCGATTTGGCAGCGCTTCGGGAAGACCGCGCGTCCATTCACTTTGCGCGCTACGTAAATCAGTTGCTGGCTCGCGCTCACAATACCATTTATTCCGCTCAAAGAGCGAGTCCGTCTGCGGTGATCGAGTACTTTCGGTACGTCTACCCGCGAATATTTCGTCAGAATCTCAGCTACTGCGTAGCCGCGTTTTTCATTTTCATCGCGTCCGCGATCGTGGGGGCGGCACTAACCTATCATGATCCAGATTTCAAAGTGAAAATCCTTGGGCCTCAGATGGTGGAAACTATCGAGCGCCATCAGATGTGGACCCATTCCATCGTGGGTATTAAGCCGACCGCCTCCAGCGCCATCATGACCAACAACATGGGCGTCGCTTTCATGAGTTTTGAAAACGGCATCACGGGCGGCGTCGGCACGATCTACATGATGATCTTCAATGGACTCCTAATCGGAGTGATTGGAACGGCGTGCTGGTTCTCGGGGATGAGTCTGCAGTTGTGGAGTTTTGTCGCACCACACGGCGTTCTCGAATTGCCGGCCATCTTTATTGCGGGCGGGGCGGGATTACGCCTGGCCTACGGACTGCTCTTTCCGGGCTTTTTACCCAGAGGTGAGTCGGTTGCTCGCGCCGGAACCGAGGCGGTCAAACTTTTGCTCGGCACAATCCCTATCCTCATAGTCGCCGGTGTGATCGAAGGGTTTGTGTCCCCCACCGGCCTGGCAGTTTCGTTGAAATTTGGCATAGCCGCCGCACTCTTCGCATTGCTTCTGACGTACCTGTTCTGGAAACCAGCGATACCAGCTAAAGTTGACTTCGCTGCTTAATCTCAAGGTAGGAATTCACCACCGTCGTGGAGAGTTTGCCGGAACTGGTTTCCATGGCCAGAGCACCGCGCTCCCGCAGGCGTGCCAGCAACAATTCACGCCGGTGGACCACCTCCTGAGCAGCGGCAATTTGATACATCTGATCAACGTCTTCCGGTCGTTGCGCTGCCAACTCGTTCAGGTCCGGCTGCCCGATTACAACAAATAACACCAGGTGTCGAGGCATCAGTCGCGAAGCGGCCTCAATCACTTCCGGAGTCATTGCCGTTTCCGCCAGATCGGTGATCCAAACCACAAGACTACGCCGCTTTTGATCGTTGAGCAGCCGGCTGGCAGCCTGCAAGTGGTCGCCCTCCCATTGGTCCTCTTTTACCAATGCAAGCTGCGTCATCATCTGCATCAGGTGCGCACCGCCCTGTGCTGCCGGAACCCGTTGCCTGATCCCTCGCCCATAGGCCAATAACCCGACCCGGTCTCCGGAATATAGTGCCACTTGCGTCAAGGTCAAGGCGGCATTCACCGCATAGTCCAACTTGCTCAGGCCCGAGACCCGCGTACGCATGAGCCGGCCAGAATCGAGCAATATCCAGATGGTTTGACTCCGCTCAATCTCGTAGAGACGAGTCACTAACTTTCCGCGACGCGCGCGGGCTGTCCATCAGATATCGCGGAATTCATCCCCTTCGCGATATTCGCGGAGACTTTCGAAGGCACGACCGGCGCCACGGAAGTGCGTGTAACGCTTCTCCAGTTCTATTTGGCGGCTGCGTATCAAATAAACCGACTGGCGCTTGGCCTCTTGCAGGTTCGGATAAGTAGTGATCGTCTGCGCGGCTGATACCTTCGCCCAACGTTCAGCGAATCTCATCGGACTCTGGTAGCGAACGTAAACATCACAGAGGTTAGCTTTCCCCCGAGTCGTGGGGAGAATCGAATATTGTGCTTCCGCCTCACTGCGCGGATGGGCAGTAATCTCAAGCTGCGCCGGCTCAAAACGCAATTGCTGCGGCACGTCATCGAAAAGTTTTGCGTACACGGTGGAGTTCGAAACATTAACCAGCGACAGCCTGACCTTTGATTCCACGGACAGAGCCGATGGGGATAACCACGACCGGCGAACCTTCAGCTCTGCGGGCCGCGGCAGTCTGATCACGTCCAACAGCCAAGCCAGAAATACCAGGACATCCCAGACCAACATGGCAAACACGAAACGACGCTCCGCAAACGCAGGGACCAACCAAATCAAACCGATCAGCAGAAGAAAGAAAAAGCGATTCGCGAATGCGACTCCCGCCCGCTTGAATGGACGCGCATGACCCTCGATCGACGCTGGAACTAGTTCACTTGGTTTGTCCGAGATTGTCTCATGTCCACTTCGTTCGGATGCAAGGCCTCTGCCGACATCACCATCTTCGACCCGAGTAGCGGCAATATTCACCGGGGTACCTCGACGGCTCGCACTACTTCTTGCAGTACTTGGTCGGGCGTGATGCCTTCGAGGTCAGCTTCGGGTTTCAACACAATGCGATGCCTGAGAACGGGTAGTACCGCTTGCTTTATGTCGTCGGGAATGATGTACTCGCGGCCATCCATGGCCGCAATGGCTTTAGAAAACACCATCAGGCTCACTGCCGCTCTAGGGCTCGCGCCCAGAGAAAGAGCCGGCCATGTGCGGGTGCGCCGCACTAAATGCGCCACATATGTGAATAGCGATTCCTGAACCTTGACGGTTCTGACCTCCTGTCGTGCTTGCTTCAGCAACTCCGGATCAGTTGGGATGAGTCCCGCGCTGTCCAAATCATGAGAATCAAATCCATTCTGGACGTTCGAAAGTAGTTGAACTTCTTCGCTCACCTCTGGGTAGAGCACGCGAATCTTTACCAGGAAGCGATCAAGTTGCGCTTCGGGGAGCGGATACGTGCCCTCGAAATCCACCGGGTTTTGGGTGGCAAATACGGTAAAGAAGGGGGAAAGATCGTGGCGCGTGCCGTCAATCGTAACTTGGCGTTCTTCCATACACTCCAGCAGCGCGGCCTGAGTACGCGGCGGCATACGGTTCACTTCGTCCACCAGCAGCAGGTGCGTGAACACTGGCCCTTGATGCAGCTGAAAAGTGCTGTCCGCCAGATTGAGGACATTGGTGCCCATGATGTCCGCCGGCATCAGGTCCGAAGTGCATTGCACCCGCTGAAAATCGAGCCGTAGGAGATGAGAAAGAGTCTTGACAGCTAACGTTTTGGCGATACCGGGCACGCCTTCCACCAGGGCGTGCCCCTGGCACAGCAAAGCGATCAGACATTGTGTCTTGAGCTCTTCTTGTCCCACCACAACTTTGCTCATTTCACTTCGGAAATGCTGGACTAACTGCCGAACGGCTTCCATTAATTGTTTCTCCTTAGCAGCTTGCGGGAAAACTCCCGACTCTTATCAAGTCATCGCTTTAGCGATGCCGTGGACAATCCTTTAGGACTGAGCATCCTACAACGACTTCTTCTGCAGCCCGTTAATTCTTCTGTCGTCTAGAGTTGGAAAACAGTTTCAGTTTCGCCGCATAGTCGTCCAGAGACCTTACCAATTGCAACGCGGCACGCGGTTTCAACGTGTAGTCGTAGTGAGCAGACTCGCAGGCGCGGAGAGTTGCACTGAAGTTTGGGTCCGTGAAATTCCAGCGTTCGCGGATGGCGCGCTCCAGTTCGTCCACGGGACAATTGCTCGCCATTCCTAGACGTCGCGTTAGCCAGTAGCGAAATCGGTGATAGGAGATATCCACCACTACGGATGTAGCATTGGCTTGCTTGTACAGCGCACCTAGGGTGCGGACAAACTCCAAAGGCGAAAGCCGGATTTCCCCGGCGGGAATGCTGATCGGCCCGCTCCGCCTCGAATACGTGAGAAGAATCGCCAACGTGAACAATGCGAACTGCAGGAAAATCCATTTCACCGGTGAGTTCTGGATCGACTCCGTCAGCGAATGCCTATATCCATGAAAGTACTCATCCCACAGAATTCGTGTTTGCGGATCGGTGCCGATGCAAGCCAGAAAAAACTCAAGGTTGCCGGGTTCTTTCAGCCCAGCATTCGTGAGTGGGGTCGCCGAAGCCCACCAAATGACTTCGCCTTTTCCAGATTTGTATTTGATCACCATCTGCTTGTCGCCGTCTCCGTAGAGCGGCAAGGTAAACGACTCACCTTTCCAGTACGCCTGTGGGGCAAGCGTAATCTGGGAAGCCGCACTGGTGATGGAAGATGGCGACAGCGCAGCCAGCTTCTTCCAAGTCATGCCGGGCAATGGGTCGGGCACAACTCCGTTCTCGGGCAGGAAGAATCCCACATACGGTCCTGTCGCAATAATGTGTCCGCCATCCTCCACGAACTGGCGAATCCGATTACGTTCCTCAGTTCTGGGCGCATCCAACGGTTCCGCCAGAATGAGTGTTGCGTTCGCCGCTTCCGGCAGTTCATTGGGCGACTGCTCCCAACGCTCCACCCTGTATCCCGAAGCCTTCAGCAGCAGGTAAGCGGCTTTGGCCCCACCGGAACCGGCGGAATAGGTGGTGGGAATCTCATCTGCGGAGTCCCGTCCCTTTGCCAGAATGAGTGTGGCCGCCACCAAAATTACAAACACTCCACCTGCAATCAGGAATAGTTTTCGATCGCCCGCGTTCAATTGGATTGGCAACCCAGCTTCTCCAGTTGGGCTAATGTTTCGAAAAACGCGTTCGCGTCGGCTTCCTGCGTGCCATACCAGACCAATTCGAAGGTTCTCGTCAGACTGCTGAGTGTCTGGCGATGTTCGCTGGCAGTGGGCATAAGCCGCAAGTATTCGCGCGGAGTGCGAGCTGTGTCGGGCCGCCACAGCCCCTGCCCTTCCAGGAAAGAAATCCCGCACCAGTACCCGAGATGGATGGCGTCGCGCCAGTTGGCACGATCTGCTGCCAGCCGAGCGTCGTTCATCCAAAGCCTCCATTCTTTGCTAGAGATCGGCGAGGAATGAGGCAGAATGGTCTCCACTCCGGTGTGACTCCGAATTGTCCGGTACATCCAATAAGCCACCGCGAGCAGGGCCAGCACTACCAGCCCGTAAACAATAGCATTGCCGATGGTGGGAATCGACGAAGACTGAAATACTCGCCCCAGCAATTTGACAAATAGTTCCAACACGCGTTGTTTAAGCCGGTCTAGCCAAGTTGGTCCGTGGATATCCTGAAATTCCCGTCGCGCAAGAATTCCGTTGAGTAAAGCTCGCTTCTGTGACACATCGGCTGCGTGGTCCAGGAACGACAACGCCTCAGAACGCAGGATTTGCAGTCGGCGGAAGATGCGCTCCTGAATCTCGCGGGTCGGTTTTCTTTGCCAGTCATTCAGGTCGCTTAGCAGCCATGTCGAGGACACGTCAAAAGTTCCTCGTGGGGTTTGAATCTGCCACACAAGAGGAATGCTATCCAGCAGCTTCGGCACGTCTTCCGGGTGGGCCAACTGCTTGTCGACAGATGCGAGACGGTCGAGTTCCGCAACATACTCGGAGAGTGTAAGTGTTCTTGTCGGCGATTGTGTAGCCTGCAATTGAGCAATCGAAGCAGTACTCAAGAAGAGCAAAGATAAAACGAGCGCCCCGCGGCGGAGACCCATTCGTCAGCCTATAACCTGGGACGGCGCGGACGGCACTGGCATTCCACCTTGCGCACCATCGAGTGTGGACATCATGAGTTGCAGGTCGAAGGCTTCTTTTCTCACTCGCTGATCGTAATAGACCAGCGAAAGTGCAAT
>JAOAPG010000230.1 GCA_025462785.1 Acidobacteriaceae bacterium | reverse complement strand
TTGTGGGAGCTTTGGGGCTGATGCTGTTATACTTTGTAGTGCTCATGCGTTTGACGCAGAACGCGCAAACGGCGCCCGACCGCGCTGGCACGTTCGTGGTAATGGGTGTGGTGGCTGTGCTTAGCTTCCACATTCTGGTCAACGTAGGCATGGTGGTTGGTTTTATGCCAGTCACCGGGATTCCCTTGCCGTTAATGAGTTAAGGCGGGTCTTCCGTCCTGTTTATGTTTCTGGCGCTGGGTATGGTAATGAATGTTCGTATGCGCCGTTTCGTGAACTAGAACAGGGGAAGAGGCAAGGATAGTAGAGCGCCAGCCAAGCGCAACCAATTTCGGCTTTGCCGAACGATTAGAGAACAACGAGTTAAAGATAACGATCGCCCTCACGTAACGGGGGCAACTCACCGGCAGAACAGCAGTTAGAAGCCGGACAGGATTAGCTAAACGTCGCCTGGCAGGTAACGGCCCCCTCAGATCAGAGATCTTGAGAGAGCGGTCACAAAACCCGGGACGCAATGCGATTAAGTGCAAAAGAATATCAAGCTTGTGCAACGGATCCGGTCAAGGAGAGAACTCCTCGGCCCCAGCCGTCCCCTTTGCGGGCGAACCATCGCGAAGCGGCATCCTTTCCCGACGTCCCGGCCTTTGTTCCGGTGATGCTCGCGACCGATTAGCGGCGCGGGACCGGAGTCAGCATGACAAAAGAATTGTTTGTATCTTCCACCCCTCACGAAACCAAAGTGGGGATGGTCGAAGACGATCTACTCGCAGAGGTTTACCTCGAACGCGAGAACGAATACACACTGGCAGGTTCCATCTACAAAGGCCGCGTCACTCGCGTCCTTCCAGGAATGCAGTCCGCATTCGTCGACATTGGCCTGGAGCGCGACGCGTTCCTTTACGTTTCCGACTTCATGGAACTCGAAGACGCGGACGAGCTGGATGACATTCCCACGAATCGTCCTGTAAGTGAGCAGCGAAGCCATCCCCAACCTCATTCGGAAGCTTCGGTCGGACTGCTGGAATCTCCTGAACATGCTGGCGAGGAAGAATCTCACTCGACAGAGCACTCCCAGTCAACCGCTGATTCGACCGATAGCCACGAGGGCACCGGCGCTTCGGGCCGTAGCAGCGAAGACCGGGGTGGATATCGCGGCCGCCGTCGTCGCCGTGGGCGGCGCGGAGAGCGGTTTCCAGAGTCGAAGTTCGCCAAGCCAGCGGTGGACTCCCTGCGTGATGCGTCGCACACAGAACCGGCAGAAAAGTTTGAACCGACCGAGCGTCCGGAACGGAGTCAAGGAATTGAGCGTTCGGGGCGATCTGAGAGGTTCCCACGGACAGAGCGTCCAGAACGTAGTAATCGGTCCGATTATGGTCCGCCTCCTGGCTATACGCCGATCATTTTGCCGGGAGAATCGATTTCGAAATACCAACGCTTGGCGCAGAATCAGCATTCTTCTCCAGAGCCAAAACAGTCAGTGGCTATTCACGGATCTGAACCGCTGAGCTCGCCTGAAATTTCCAAGAACTTTCCCGATGATGAGCCCTTGTTTGCGAGCGCCGGACTTGAACAGGGAACGCATGCTTCGGCCATGGAGCATGAGAACGAAACGTCGCATGTAGAAGAAGCGAAGAGGGAAGCTGATCATCGCGCGGCGTCGGATGTAGCTCGGTTCGAGGTGGCATCTTCAGACTGGGATCGTGAACAGAAACCTCTGCACGAAGCGAATGTTGCCAGAGTTTTCGGCGAAGAGGCCGGAGACAAAGAATCAACCCACACTGAACACGGCAGCACCGGTTCCGAACGCGAGCGGGACAAAGAAGATCAAAAGCTGGAGGCAGCTGACATTGCGGTTGCCCGAGAGAGTTCGGGTTCTGGAACACAAGTACCTCCTTCCCATTTGCTTCAAGCTCCTTCCATAGCAGCCTCGGCGGGAACGCTTGAAGAGGAAGAAATCGAAGAGGATGAAGCGGACCTCGCTCATTACGTCGAAGAGTTGGAGGAAGACGCAGCATTTGAAGAGATGGAGGAGGAAGTTCAGGCTGCAGACCAGTATCGCGATGGCGTGACACGTGAAATCACAGCGGTTGGTGAACCGGTTACCGAGACAACCGAACTGCATGTGGCCGAGCCGTTCGTGATTGAATCAGCAGGTTTTGATGAGGCGGCTTCCGAAGAGCATGTAGAGCACGAAGAGGAAGAAGGAGCGGAATCCGAGATCGAAGAAGCGCAGGCGGAAGCCGAAGCTCTGCTTGATGCGGAAGCCCGCGGAAACGGAACGGTGGATGCGCGGGTGGAAGTCCGGGCTCCAGCTAATACGGCGGCTTACACGCAGCGAGCTCCTCGTCCCGGTTACGATCGCCGTCCGCAGCGTGGGGGACGCCGCCATGGCGGAGGTGGAGGAAGAAATTTCCGCGGCCGGCGTAACGATCAGCAGAACGTTCCCCTGATCAGCGACCTTCTTAAAGAAGGCCAGGAAGTATTGGTGCAAATTGCGAAGGAGCCCATCGGGAAGAAGGGCGCTCGCATTACCAGTCACATAGCTTTACCGGGAAGATTCCTCGTCTACATGCCGACCGTGAATCACACCGGAGTGTCGCGAAAGATTTCTTCGGAGGAAGAGCGGCAGCGACTGAAACGCATCATCATTAGCGAACGCGAAAATGGGCACGGTGGATTTATTGTTCGCACTGCCGCGCAAGGCGCAGACGAAGAAGAACTACGGGCAGACATTCGCTTCCTGAAGGGGCTGTGGAACGAGATCAAGACTCGCGCCGAAAACGGCAAGGCTCCAGCTCTGATCTATCACGATTTGAATGTCGTCGAGCGTGTGCTGCGCGACCAAGTTACATCAGACTTCTCCGCGATTTGGGTGGATAACGAAGCCGAATACGAACGCGTTCTTCGCTTTGCCAACCGCTTCCAGCCCGCGCTGGTAAGAAAGGTCAAGCTTTACACGAAAGATGTGCCGCTTTTCGAGCAGTTTGGACTTAGCGAAGAAATCAACAAGGCGCTCAAATCCAAAGTTTGGCTCAAGAGTGGTGGATACATCGTGATCAATCAGACGGAAGCTCTGGTTGCGATCGATATCAACACTGGCAAGTACGTCGGTAAGACAGCTCGCCTCGAAGACACGATTGTGAAGACGAACGTCGACGCGATCAAGGAAATCGTGCGTCAGATCCGGTTACGCGATCTTGGCGGCATCATCGTCATTGACTTCATTGACATGGACGAACGTCGCAATCGTCAGAAAGTCATGCAGGCGCTGGAAGAGGCTTTGCGCGCGGACCGAGCTCCCTCAAAGGTTCTTCAGTTCAATGACTTTGGACTTGTGGCGATAACCCGTAAGCGCGTCAAGCAATCGCTCGAACGGACAATTGGTTCTCCGTGCCCCTATTGCGAGTCGACCGGATTTGTGAAGTCGGTAACTACGGTGTGCAACGACATTTACATCGAAATGCGCAAGATGACGAAGCATCTGGATCATGCGGATGTAATGTTGCGCGTGAATCCAGAAGTGGCTAAGACGCTGAAGGCGAACAATGGGAAGGCTTTGCTCGAGATGGAAGAGCTTACCAAGAAGACGATCATCGTAAAAAGCGATCCGGCATTGCATCAGGAGCAATTCGACATTAATTAACTGACGTTACCATTCGTTCTAGAAGACGGGCGCGGTTTGCCCGTCTTTCCGTTTTGTGGCGAGAGGGTTGCGGTTTCAAAGCTGCGGGGGTGCTGTGACATCGTGTAACCCAGCACATCTCGTCATACACCCGTCACGGTCATTGACAGTCCGGCTATGTTACCACGGCGGGTGACCTCGGTAATCGTTGGTTTTGGGAGCTGCGCGGCTATCATTAGCTTGTGAAAATGCGTAATTCTATTTGTGCCGCCCTTGCGCCTCTGGAGCAGTACTTGTCGGAGGTTTCTGGTGGGTAGCGTCCCTGAACTGGACAAGGCCGCCCAGCTTGCGGAACGGAGTTTCAGTTCCCAAAGTTCTTCCAAAGGACCGGCAAATAGCACGACGTGGCCCCTTCAGTTGCTCAATACCACGCTCTTAGTTCTGTGTGTCGTTTTGCTGGTCTTTTCCACCCTGCGTACCCCATCGCCGAGCTTTCACTTTGCCAAGATGCAATTGGGTGCAACTTTTGGCGCGTTTGCTCTGCTGCTTTTCATGGCGTACCAGCAGCGGCAGATCCAGCGAGCTCAGGTTCTATTGAAAGATCGGGAAGAGCTCTTCCGTCTTATAAGCGAAAACGCGAATGACATGGTCGGGCTCGTTGGCGTAAACGGGCAGCGGATTTACAACAGTCCTGGGTATACGAAGATGCTGGGATATTCTCCAGAGGAGCTGCAAAGCACCTCTTCGTTTGAGCAGATTCACCCTGATGACCGTCAGAAGGTGATCGAAGCTGGAAAGGAAGCCCGGATAACAGGGGTCGGGCGGAGATTGGAGTATCGCGTCAAGCACAAGGATGGCAGTTGGCGGGTGCTTGAATCCACGGCCAGCCCAATTCGGAACTCACGCGGAGAAGTTGAAAAACTGGTCATTGTGAATCGTGACATAACCGAACGCAAGCTAGGGGACGAAAAACTTGCTCGTAGCGCCTCTTATGATGCACTCACAGAGTTGCCCAACCGCGCTTGTTTCATGGAGCATCTGCAGCGCACATTTGATTTTGGCAAGCAAACTCCCGGATACAACTACGCAGTATTGTTTATCGATGTAGATGACTTCAAAAAAATTAATGACACCATGGGTCACGTTATAGGTGACCAGGTAATTATGGAAGTGGGACGCCGGCTCACCGCGTCTTTAAGGCGCCAAGACAGAGGTTTCCATCCGGCAAAACAGGAATTCTCCGAGCCTCCGATGATGCATAACCTGGTGGCGCGTTTAGGCGGCGACGAATTCGCCATCCTAAGCGCCGGAATGAACGATCCTGGAGATGCACTGCGCATTGCTAAGCGAATTCAAGAAACGCTTACTCTCCCGCTTGCGCTGAACAAACAGGACTTCACTATCTCGGCCAGTGTTGGAGTGGCGCTTAGCTCGGTTCCCCACACAACTCCAGAAGAATTGCTTCGCGATGCTGATATCGCGATGTATCGCGCCAAGGTGTTGGGGAAAGCGCGATGCGAAGTATTCGACCAAGAAATGCATACTCGAGTTGTGGACCGGGCAAAATTGGAAGCAGATTTGCGCGAAGCGGTAAAGCGCCAGGAGTTCCGGCTTCACTTCCAGCCGATCATTTGTTTCAAGACTGAGCGCATCAGCGGCTTCGAGGCGCTTTTGCGATGGCAGCGTCCCGGTATTGGTTTAGTTGGACCCAAAGAATTCATTCACGTGGCGGAAGAAACTGGATTGATCCTGCCCATAGGACGCTGGCTGCTGCAAGAGAGTTGCCGGCAATTGAAGCTTTGGCAGGTTACTTACCCTTGTGATCCGCCTTTGACTATCTCAGTAAATGTCTCGCCCAAGCAGTTTGCGCAGGCAAACTTGATCTATGAAAGCAGTCTGGCTTTACAAGAGAGTGGGCTTGATTCACACAGCTTGCATCTGGAGATTACTGAGAGCATGGCGATGAGTGATTCAGCGAAGACCAGCCATGTTCTTTCAGAACTGAAAAGTCTAAACATCGGTATCAGCATCGATGATTTTGGTACCGGATATTCTTCCCTCGACCAGTTGCGCCGTTTTCCGGTGGATATTCTGAAGATCGACCGTTCTTTCGTTTCGGGTATGGATGTCGACAACGAAAGTTTGGAAATTGTACGTCTGGTTGCGATGCTCGCGCACAACTTGGGCATGAAGGTCATTGCCGAGGGAGTTGAAAATGCACAGCATGTGAGCAATCTGAAACAACTCGGCTGCGAATTCGGACAGGGGTACTTCTTTTCGAAGCCACTGAGCCGCGAGGATGCTCGTGCGCTACTTGAGTCCACCCACCGTAAAACGAGAACCCTAGCCGCAAGGGTTTGAACCGTAGCGACAACTGAGCGATCGGTGAAAAGTACTTGCGAGCCAGTCAGTTGGCATACTGAGTGCCGATTTTGATTTAGCCCCAGTAATATTCCCGGCTTGAAGACATCCTGAATCTCTCGATTCACATCTACAAATCCCGCATATCAGAACTGGAGCTAACGGATAAACGCTCCAGGAAAACCGTATGTGCGCGGTTTGGAGGCACCACCTATGAAAGTATTTGCAGCGTTCTGTACCGCAGCACTATTTCTGTGGCCGGCAAGCATTGCACCTGCGCTCGCGCAGGAAGAGCGCCACGATCAAACAGCCCCGGCTGCTCATCAAGACGAAGCCAAGCCCGAACACCGGGAAGCAGCACCTGCACATCAGCAAGAGGCGAGACCCGATCGTCGTCAAGACGATAAGGCGATGAGGCAGGATGACAAGACCGCCCATGAACCGGACAGAGCTCCCAGGCAGGACGCTAGGCCTGAGGACAGGGATGCCCATCGCAATGATGCGCGTCCGACACAAAACTCAGAGCACATGGAACAGGCACACAACGGCAGGAGTGGCGGAGGGCGTATTCCTGAGGACAGGTTCCGTGCTAACTTCGGCCGGCAGCATCGCTTTCGCATTGGACGTCCCACGGTCGTTGAAGGGCAGCCACGTTTTCAATACAGCGGATATTGGTTTGAGTTCGAGGATCCGTGGCCCGCGAGTTGGTCGTATGACGACGATTGTTACATCGACTACGTGGACGATGGATACTATCTTTTTGACGCGCGATATCCAGGCGTTCGCATTGCGGTGATCGTTATCTCCTAGGAGTTGACCTAGAAATAGCAAAAGGCCGAGCTTCGCAGTCTGTTACGAAACACTAGGCGGTCCGAGTAAATAATGAGAAGATGCCCTCGCGGAAGCGAGGGCAATTTTTTATGGCGTATATCCGGGGTGAAGCGCGGGAGCAGACGACTATGTTCCCCGTGA
>JAOAPG010000222.1 GCA_025462785.1 Acidobacteriaceae bacterium | reverse complement strand
GCTCTTCCGATCTGGCGTCGTGGTATCGCGCGCCTACTGCTAAACGAAATTCGCAAATCGGCCGAATCGGAAAATGCATTGAAGGTTTTCTTAGAAGTTCGGCAGTCCAACACTGGGGCGCGGAGGTTATATGAAAAATGTGGATTCAAGAACTGTGGATATCGGGGCCAATATTACTCGAACCCAGTTGAAGATGCAGTCGTTTATAGTTTGTGTTTGCAATAGCTTGCAACTAGTTCTTAATCTAAAGTGAGAGATTGTAACGGACGACCAACTTCTCGGGATTTCTAATTGCTACGCTGTAGGTGGTATGGTAGCTTATCTCGGAAAGTTAATCCCGGTTAGGGAGGTCTGCTGGATGCTAGCTTCTAGAGACCAGCTCCTTGCTAGTCACGAGGAATTTAGAAAATTGGCACAAGAACACACAACCTACGAACAACGCCTCGATTCACTCACCCAAAAACGCTTCTTAACTGACGACGAAAAACTGGAAGAAGTGCGGCTGAAAAAATTGAAACTTCGGCTCAAAGATCAGATGGAAGGCATCGAGCGACAATATCGGCATCAGATCCAACATAATCAAGTCGCTTAGTACAAACGCCCCGTGCGGTTGTGATTTTGGCCTTCACGGGTAAGATGTGTTCTCTCAATGGCGCTAAAAGGCGCCATTTTTATTGCGGCTAACCGAATGGTTAAGATGAAGGCTTACTAGCGAATCTGGCCTGCTCTATAATCTTCGTATCTCTCCTATGGTTCGTGACGGCTACTATTACGGGTTGGTGTTACTGGCTGCCGCCGTACTGGTCGGATGGCTGGCTGCGCCTCTTTGGGCTGTTCCCGTGGTTTTATTGGCCGCATTCTTTTTGTGGTTTTTCCGTGATCCCAACCGAGTTATACCCGAAGAAGTCGGCCTGGTCGTCTCCCCAGCTGACGGCAAAGTCACAGATATTTCTCCGGCTACCGTAAATGGTGTTCGGCGCACTCGCATCAGTATTTTTCTAAATGTGTTCAATGTGCATGTAAACCGCTCTCCCATCGCAGGAGTAATCAGCGATGTGCGTTATCAGAAGGGCAAGTTCCTCAACGCGATGAACTCAGCCTCCGCTGAGCAGAACGAGCAGAACGGGGTTACCGTCGAAGGCGAAGGCCAGACTATCGTGTTCAAACAAATTGCGGGTCTGCTGGCGCGCCGGATCGTGTTTACGAAGAAAATAGGCGACACTGTCCAACGTGGGGAACGTATCGGCTTGATCAAGTTTGGTTCGCGGGTTGATGTGCTACTGGATGAGGCTGCGAATCTTCAGATCAAAGTTGGAGATCACGTGCAGGGCGGGGCCAGCGTGCTTGCATACGTGAATACGAGTTCTATTAACCTGGGACGGGAACAACTTGCGGCAGCCGGCGGTGAACGAAAGCAGGGACCCCGATGATGGATGCGGAGAATGCAGCGGTTCCGAAGCGACGCAAAGAAGATAAGCCGTCGAAGCGTCTACGCAAAGGCATGTACATTCTGCCTTCGCTATTCACCACTGCTAACATCGCCGCTGGATATTACGCCATCCTGCAAGTCACTCATGGCGCTGCCGACTTCACCCATTTTGACAATGCAGCTAAAGCAATTGGATTTGCCGTGCTGTTCGATGGACTTGATGGCCGCATTGCGCGGATGACGGGCACGAGCAGCGATTTCGGACGGGAACTTGATTCCCTCGCAGACGTGATCACGTTCGGCGTAGCTCCGGCCCTGCTAGCCTGGATGTGGGGATTTCGCGAACTGCCGCCGGGGATGCTGTCCTCTATTCAAATGGCTGGGAAGATGGCCCAGTTGGGAGCTATCGCCAGCTTCCTGTTTTTGGTGGCGGGGGCGAGCCGGTTAGCGCGCTTCAATATTGCTTCTAATCCCCAGCCGTCGAATCCTGGACGCCCTGGTAAGAAGTATTTTGTCGGGATGCCAATTCCAGCAGGAGCAGGTGTGATTGCAGCGGTCGTGCATTTTTCCGGTGGCGATCCGCTGGTGTGGTGGGGAAGTGCGATCACCTGGATGCTTATCGTCGTAACTGCCGCTTACCTTATGGTGAGCACCTGGCGCTTTTACAGTTTCAAAGATCTTGACTTCAACTCCCGGCAGCCATTTCGGGTGATTGTTTTGCTGGCTCTCTTGATCGCCGCTGTTTGGGTTTTTTCGCGGCCAGTTCTGTTTGTCATAGCCTTGACCTATATGTTCTCGGGCGTGTTCTGGCGTTTGCAATGGGTATTCCGGCGAAAGAGAGACACACCGCCTCCTGCTTATGAGGAGGCATCGCAAATTTCATGAGTTCAAACGTCAAGCCCGTTGCGCTAGCGCATAATGAAGTCCTGCGCGGAAGCAACCTGTATAGAATCGCGATCGTGGGCGCGAGCACACTCAAGGGCAAAGAAGTAGCGGAAGTGCTGAACGATCGAAATTTTCCTTCCATTGACGTCAAGCTGCTGGATGACGATGAGTCCATGGGGAAACTCGAGGCCATGAAGGACGAAGTGACCTTCATCCAGAGTGTGCGGCCGGATCAGTTCGATAATCTCGATTTTACTTTTTTTGCTTGCGATCAGGATTGCACTCGCAAGAATTGGAAGACTGCGGCCAAAGCCGGGAGCGCGATCATTGACCTATCCTATGCGCTCGAAGAGGAACCGAACGCTTCAGTGCGTTCACCGTGGATAGAGCGCCAACTCGGACGTGCTCTGACCATCGATTTACAGCCTGGACCAGCCGTGGTGGCGCATCCCGCCGCAGTTGTGCTTGCTTTGCTGCTTTTGCGAACGCAGAAATTCGCCGAAGTGAGGAAGGCTTTAGCTACGGTGTTTGAACCCGCATCCGAGCATGGGCAGAAGGGAATGGATGAGCTTCACGAGCAGACGGTGAATTTACTCTCTTTTCAGCAACTCCCCAAAAATGTTTTTGACGTTCAAGTCGCCTTTAACATGGTGAACCGCTATGGGGAGAAGTCCGCTTCGTCGCTAACCGCAATTCAGAATCGGGTGCTAAAGCATTATCAGCATATTACTGAGAATAGCGTACCTGTGCCTTCCGTCCTGCTGGTGCAAGCTCCGACATTCCACGGACACGCATTTGCATTGCATGTGGAACTCACGAGAAACGCTGACATTGCAGAACTTGCGAAAGCCTTGGCTGGGGAACACATCAAACTGACTCAATTGGCGGAGGAAGCACCCACCAATGTCAATGCCGCAGGGCAGAGTGATATTCAAGTTTCCATCGTTCCCGACGTGCAGGATGGAAATAGTTTTTGGTTGTGGGCGGCCTCTGATAATTTACGCGTCGCGGCAGCGACAGCCGTAGAATGCGCGGAGACTATGGCAGCAACCCGTCCGCGTGGGAAAATCCAGTAATGAAACGGCCGGCAATGCTGGTCATTTTGATTTGTTCGTTGATGAGCTTTGTGGGATGCGGTTATCACACGGCCGGCCATACGATTACAATTCCTGAGAATGTTCGGACTATTGCCGTTCCCGCATTTGTTAGCCAGACGCAGACCTTTAAGATTGAGCAGATACTCACTGGCGCGGTGGTTCGCGAGTTGGTCACACGTACGCATTATCACATTGTGAATGAACCCAGCGAAGCGGCGGACGCAACTCTGAGCGGAACTGTGCTTGCCGCCTCGAGCACTCCTCTTACCTACGACTCCCAAACCGGGCGCGCTGCCAGCGCTCTCATTGTCGTCACCATGAAAGTTGCCCTGACGGATAAACAGGGCAAGGTTCTCTATCAAAATCCCTCTTATCTTTTTCGCGAGCAATACGAGATCTCAAGCGACCTAGCCACCTTCTTTGAAGAAGACTCCCCGGCCTTCGAGCGGCTTTCGCGTCAATTTGCGCAGACCCTGGTTTCGAATCTTCTGGAGGGCTTCTAACGATGGAGGACTTCTGATGCGGGCGTTTGCGCAGGCCGATCGTTTCGTTTCCGAGGTGCAAGCGCGAAAGCTTCGTCCGGCGTACGTGTTTGTTGGCGATGAGGTGTTCTTTCGCAAGCGCTGCCGCGAGGCGATTCTTGAGCATCTGGTCCCGACGGATCTGCGCGACTTCAGCCTATACGAATTCGATTTAGCCGATACCGATTTGGCCGAAGTTCTTGATCGCGCTCGGACTCCCTCGCTCATGGCGCCGTTTCAGGTCTTTTTTGTACGTGGGGTGAAGAGCCTGTTCGGTCGCGGATCGAATGAAGACAAGCTAACCGCAATCGAAAAGTACTGCAAAGACCCCAATCCCGACGCGGTGCTGATTTTCATTGCAGACCACATCAGCATTCCCGCAGATGTCCGTCGCATGGACATGACCGACAAAGAGCGTTACGAACGCATCCGCGAAACTCTTGGGGGATATTGTGCGATCGTCGAACTGGCTCGAGTAGAGGAAGGCGAGGCGGTTCGCTGGCTCAGCGAATACTGCGGCACTCAGGGCGTCAAGATCGAATCCGAGGCAGCGCGCGAGTTGGTGGACGCATTGGGCGGCGACATGATGATGATCTCCAATGAATTGGAAAAACTCACGCTTTACGTCGGAGAAAAGAAGCGCATCACCTTGGGCGACGTCGAGACGATGGTCTTGGCTGCCAAGCAGCGCTCGTTATATGAACTGACGGATGCGATCTCAGCGAAGGACCGCGTGCGCGCCCTTCAAATGCTGGACGCGATTTTCTCAACTGGTGGAGGAGACGAAGCTGCCATCGGGCATTTGTATATGTTGGCCAAGACGTTTCGGCAGATGCTGGTGATTTTGGAACGGAATGTTCGCGACCAACGCATGCTGTGGGCGGCTTTGTGGCAGGGCTTCCGAGTGCCTCCTTTCGCTGCGGACGACATCATCAAGCAGGCAAGACGATATAAGTCCAAGCGGGAATTGACGCGAGCGATCCGGCTAGTCGCTAAGACCGATCTTGCGCTGCGCTCGAATCCTCCAAGCAAAAAGTTCGTGCTGGAGAAACTGGTTCTCGATCTCACAGCAGAACTCAAGCCCGAAGCTGGATGGATGCAGGAAGAGCTGCCCGTCTAGACATTCGCGCTTCTTCCTTCATTTGAACAGTTCTGTTCAAAGCACTACCATTACAGCGTATGCCTGTTGAGACCGAGATTTCGTCTTCCTCCTACACACCAATTCGCGCGCCTCGCGGCAATCAGATTTCTTGCAAAGGCTGGCAGCAGGAAGCTGCGATGCGGATGCTCATGAATAACCTCGATGAGGAGGTTGCGGAGCGCCCCAAGGACCTCGTCGTATACGGCGGAACTGGACGTGCGGCGCGCAGCTGGGAAGCTTACCGCGCAATTATCTCGTCTCTAAAAAACCTCGAAGATGACGAAACTCTGCTGGTGCAGTCAGGCAAGCCGGTTGGAATTTTCAGGACACATGAGTACGCGCCGCGGGTACTGATCGCGAACTCTAACCTCGTGGGGCATTGGTCGAACTGGGAGAAGTTCAACGAACTGGAACGCGCCGGTCTAATGATGTACGGGCAAATGACGGCGGGTTCATGGATCTATATCGGTTCGCAGGGAATTGTCCAGGGAACGTTTGAGACTTTCTCGGCTGCGGGAGAAAAACATTTTGGCGGCGATCTCGCTGGCAAGCTGATTGTCAGCGGTGGTATGGGGGGAATGGGTGGAGCACAGCCACTTGCGGCCACTATGACGGGAGCCGCGTTTTTGGGAATCGACGTGGATCCCGAGCGTATCAAGAAGCGCCTGCAGACGGGCTACTGCGATTTCATGGCGACCACGCTCGGTGAAGCGTTGCGTATTCTCAATGATGCAATA
>JAOAPG010000190.1 GCA_025462785.1 Acidobacteriaceae bacterium | reverse complement strand
GTATTCTGCTCGCCTATCCTGGACTCAACATTGAAGTCGGCGGCTACACGGACAGTGTCGGTAGCGTCGACATGAATCAAAAGCTGTCTGAGAACCGCGCCGGTTCAGTGCGCGATTATCTGGTGCAGCAAGGCGTAGCAACAAACTCGGTAAGCTCAAGGGGCTTCGGCAACACATTGCCAGTAGCCTCAAACGATAACTCAGCTGGCCGCCAGCAGAACCGGAGAGTGGAACTTCTAGTATCCGGAGACGCAATCGGCACCCCAGCCAACGTAACCACAGGAAGCTTGCAGTAGAACAAACATGCTAACGCTTGGCTTCCCGCTCAGGGGAACCATGCTGAATCTGTCAGACAGCAGATATACCGACCTCGCAATTGCGATCAACATCTCAATGCAAGAGGGGTCTATGGGTGCAGCTTCGGGAGAGGCTGCATTCTCGCTACATGAGCATGAGCACACCTCAGAGGATTGGGCTCTCGATTCGCGCTCGTGACACGCAATAGTGTCAAATAGGGGTACTAATATACTTCACTGACTAAACCCGCTATGGTGGGCTTGACAGGGAATAATTCGCGAGATGAGCAATATTGAACAGCCTTGATCTGGACATCCAGAGTAGCTTTGGGAATCATCAGAAATATAGAAAGGGGGTGGCTTATGACCCCGAATCAATCTTGGCGACAATTGGCCGAACAGGCCAGTACAGAAACCGACTCCGCGAGAATGTTAGAGATCGTCACTGAGCTAAACCGTGTATTAGGTGAACGCGAAGAAACTACCCGCCAGCAGAGACATCACGGAGAGCAACCTAAGTCTTATCGGGCTACCGCATAGAGTCCGAACAACTTGACATGTCTGGCCAGCCTAGCCCGCCTTAATCGGCGGGCTTTCGCTTTTACGGGTCTGCGGTTGTAAGGGGTGAAGAGGCCGTGACAGGGCAGGTTTCACGTTAAGCCCGTATTTTTCAAGCATGCGTACGTGTCGCCGTAATAGCCGGGATAAGCTTCCCTCAGTTGGGCTAACGAGTATGCCGTGGCTAAAACCGCGCTGCGATGAGGGAATCGCGCATTGCGTTGTTCGGCTTCGAGGTACTTGGTGTGGGCAAATGTAATAAATTCAGGGGGAAAGGGTGTTACCTTCGTCGTCCTGTCATCCACGTCAATCTCGACAAGATAACAATAGCGATCTAGCCCCTCTTTTGGAGTTCGTGGCCTTCTTGGACGATCACTCTCTAGCACATCGCGCATGATGGTGGACCAACTCTGAAGACTTTCAACTACCCGCAGTTCATTCGCGAGAAGTTGCATTTCACGCGAGAGTTGCTCCGCATCAGTGGGCAATCCTGGTACTGGCAAACACTTTTCCTTAAGGGCAAAAAGACTTGCTGTTAGCGCAAAGAATTGTCGCCATCGAGAATCACCTCCACCAGTCTTTAACGCTTGAGATGTGAACAGATCGACGGTTTCCACTGCTGTTGCCCAGCGATGCTGTAGCAGTGATCGAATTTGGATTTCTATGCGCCGTGAAGCTATTGAGGAGTCATCCGGTTTATAACCAACAACAAAGTGAACACTGCGATATCTGTCCATCTTCGGCTTAACAATGTAATTGTATTCGCGGATCGTTCCTCCACCGCTAAGCTTTACCGCAAGTTTGCTTTTGATATCGTTAGCTAGGCCATCAACTTCTTCCATGCGAGCGACAACCACACGGCAGCCACCAACGTCCTGCATCGTGGTCAATGCCATTGATGGCTCTCGCTTTAACTTGGCAACGATGGAACTCAGCCGTTTTGTTCGCGCCGAAACAATGGTATTGTCCAAAGCCACTGATCTTACGTGTCTGCGGAGAGTGGAAATTACTTTGCGCAAAGCGTATTCGTGTGAGGAGCGCCAGCGGCTAACGGTCAGAGCCATCTGGGATACGAGCGGCTCGGCGGAAGTCGTTTCAGCACTCAGAAATTTACCAGCTTTGTTAATTTCGCTTTTGCTGTAGTGGAGGGTGGACAATTTCACCTCGTCCTGTGATGGTGGAATCCCGCATTCCTCATTCGGGATCTGGCTTGAGGCCGTACCTTGGACCAAACTCAATCCTCAGCGTCTTGGCATACCATTCGTCAAGAGAATCAAAAACCAGCTCCACTTCGTAGCCCTTCGTGAGGGTCACAAACTTCTGATCGGACAAGCTAACAGCGGAGAGAAAAGCCCCTTGCTGAAATATGTAGAGTCCGCAAGGCTTGCCTGCGGCGGTATGGTCGGCATTTCTGCCCTCAATGTCATCCTCAACAAAACAACTGTTTGGAACTGAAGGAACTGTCGGCCGAAAGATGGTTTCCGAGTCAAAGGCATCTCCGCCGCCAGTCAGTTGCCACAACTCTATAAGGTCGCCAGGAAGCGTGAGCCCGCTGGACCGTAACCAGTCTTGGACTTCTGCTTCGGGAATTGCACCGAACGGGGAGAAAAGGCGAGGCACCCGCTTTGCATCTTGGAGAAGAACAAGCATCTAGCCTGTTGTACGTCTCACGAGCCGAAATAGTCCAGCCCGCTCTGCTTGCGTGAATGTTGAAACATCGGCCTTACACAAACAATCCGGAGGGCTCCAGCGGGCCTGGCGCTGCGTTGGAAAGCAGAAAAGTTCGAAAATCGTCTGCTAGGGCCGACCATCATTTACAAGCACCGTCGCAAGCTCACTAACTGATTGCATTACCGTGGTACGCGGTTCAAAGAACAGGAAATCAGGAGAGAACCGCAAACCGTCTGGAAAGAGTGCAGTTTGAATCTCCTGCCTACGCGCTAGATCGGCCTCTAGCCAAGCCTTTGCAAGATTCACGATTGAACGGCGGGCATCGTCCATCAGTTGCGACATCGTGAAGCACTCTGATTGCAAGCCTTTAAGCTGCTCTTCTATATCTGAAATGCTCTTGTTGTTCGCCTCTTTGAACTTCTCTAGATCGTTTGCAGATAGCTGGCCCTTAATGCGTGCTTCGATTGCCCGAAGGTTCAAACTCTTGTTTTCGTTCAAACGGTTTTGGATGGTGTTGAAAGTAGCTGAAGCCGCTTTCGCGGGATTCACTAAACCTCAAGAAATCGCGGAGTTGTTGGACATTTCTGTCGAGGAGCTTCGCAATTTGCGCAGGAAGATCGAACGGCGGCTTATCGAGGCACACTTGGTAAATTCGTTCAATCTTGCGAGAAGAAAATATGGCTCGAAATAGAACATTTGAAGAGGCTCGTAACGCGTGGCTGAAAAAATCGGACAGCTTGTTGGGTCCGCCTGATGAGCTTACGTTAGTCGAAGCACTCGCCACCTAGCAGTCGTTGGGGCCAGCCCTACACAGCTGAAAGACGCACTTTATGCGAAGCTGCGCGATAGGGCCCAGCACTACTGGATGCGTGGTGATGTTTTGCCTTCTGGTCTCAAAAAGGCTCTGGATGATTTGCGTCCCGCGACCACTCGGCCTCGCAATGAAGGGGAACTACTACGGCAAGCGGAAGCTCGGGTCGAGAGTCTCTTAGAAAGCGTTCGCGTTCCGTTGTGCTATCAATCTCCACCGGTGGAGATGTGCACGTCCTACAGAAATAAACAAGGAATTACAACCTCCGACAAGAAGTTGTTGGACACCGTAAAGGACTCATTGCAGAAGCGCATACGAAAAGCTACAAATGGGAATCGTGGCACATGACATTATCAGTCGGGGCGGCTTACGCAAAAGCACTCTTAAAGCAACTTAAGCTCGAACGGAATGCCGATCACAAGGATGCGCTCATCCTGCTTGCCCGGGTGTTTGCTGGCATTGAGTCGCAGGAGGCGACGATGACTTCGGTGGACCGCCTCGGTTTTCATGTGCGGTTGAATACGCAAGGAGACATGCGTGGTGCCCGCATCGCATTCTTGCGAGAAGTGAACAATCCGGCGGAAACCAGAAAAGTTCTGGGAGACATGGTGCAGCAGGCGCGTCAAGGATGAGCGAGCCTGTATTTTCCCGCGATCGATCGGACCGGGATTCAATCCCCAGCCTCTTTGTCGCCAGAACGTATCCAACTAGCTCTGAGGCTCAACGGCGGATGCGGAGCCCGCCGCCCTACCATTTCCTCGTTGACCGCGACTCCTTGGATCGCACTACCCCATTTCTGTTGCAATTGACACTGCCCAGGAACCGGCGTAGGTTGGTGGCATTCCAAAAAAGATGGTGGTCGCCGCGCAAGCTGCGCGACGTTCCTTTCACCTTTTCACCAACCGAAAGGAGCGCTTCCCATGTATACGAGAGTTGTTGAATTAACCAGCAAGTCCGGAAAAGCACGTGAGCTCTGCAATACCATCGATGACAAGGTCCTGCCCATCTTGAAGAGACAGGCCGGATTCGTGGACGAGACGGTAATGGCGTCAGACACGGAATCGAATCAGGTGTTGGCCCTCAGCTTCTGGAATACGCAAGAGGATGCCCAACGCTACGAGCAAGAACAATTCGACACGGTGCAGAAGACCATACAGCACCTGCTCGAAACTGCGCCCGTAGTTCGGACCTTTGATGTCCACACCTCCACCGCCCGCAGAGTCGCCACAGACAAAGCCGCCTGAAAGAGACCGACCGCGCACTAGGGCGGGCCCACACGTGGGCTCGCCCGACCTTGCGCGCTCTTTGAGAAAAGAGACAGGCCTGTCGCGAGCCGTCCTCGGGAAGGGGGAATAAGCCATGCGACTCTTGATCCTTTTGGCGGCCCTCAGTTTTGTTCTCAGTCTTATCCTCGCCTCTTCTGCCTCCCGTTCGACGGAAGCACCTACCGGCCTTGACAACAAAACCAACGGTGTCGCCGACGACGCTATTCATCAGGCCGATCAAGCGAAATTCGAGGAAGTCGAGCAGCTGGGCGATGGTCTCGGACCGCTCTACAACGCGCAGTCCTGCCGCGAATGCCACCAGAGTCCGGTCTCAGGTGCCGCCTCCCACGGCGGCGTCCCCGATCCATAACTCGAAGTTCAGCCACGCCCGCGAGAGTGCCCGACCGATTCTCAATCGGGTCGAGAAAAACGGAAGCCGGGGCTCGCTGGGCTCTCAACTTCGTCCTCTTGCCCAATCGCCCGAGAACAGTCCACAATCAAACAGTTACCGATAGGGGAAACGTCGTGAAAAACCTCTTTGTGGGAAACCTGGGTCCTGAGGTGACGCACGAGGAGCTTCGGCGGCTGTTCGAAGCCTACGGACAGGTGGTGCAGGTTCATATCATCGTGGATCGCGGCACTGGGCTGCCGCGCGGCTTTGCATTCGTGGAGATGACTAACGACGCTGAGGCCGAGAAAGCAATCAAAGCTTTGAATGGCAGCATGCTAAGCGATCGTGCCCTGGACGTGGATTACGCTCGCCCTAGACCAGAGCGCCCAGCAGCGTAGGCGACCGCGAACCGCGACTCCACGGACTTCGTGACCCGTGTGGGCAGAATGTCTCTGGCTCCAGTGCCTTCTCGGCCAATTGTGGACAATCACTTTCTTTCTCCATAGATCGGTGGCGAGGCTTGTGTGGTGCCGTAATCCAGGTCGAAGCCAAGCTGGAGCTTAGCTGCGTCCGACATGAGGCCGGGATGCCATGGCGGATCGAACACGACTTCAACATGAACTTCCTTGACACCGGGCAGCCGCGCGAGCTTGGTCTGTACGTCGCCTTTGAGCACGTTGCCCATACCGCATCCAGGAGCCGTCATGGACATCTTGATATGAACGCTATTCCCTCCTTGCTCCAAGGGCACAATCACACACGAGTAAACCAGACCCAGATCCACAATATCGACCGGAATCTCCGGATCGTACACGGTCTTCAACTGATCGTAGACCATCTGCTCGCTGAAAGGCCCTTCCCGGACTGCAGGTTCTTGTGCGATCGCCGCGTTGGAGAGCCTGAGGGCATCCGTATCCTTAGACTCGACACGGTACATGTAGCCGCGATCGGTCGCCACCGTGTAGCTACCGGCCAGGGACTGCATGATCCTCACGACGGCACCGGCCGGGAGAGTGCCGCGAGTCCCGCTGGGGATCTCGATGACCTCACAAGCCCGACTCAGAGTGATCAGTTCACTCGCACTCACATTTCCTCTTTTCCGCGTCGTGTGCTACTCCGTCGACACCGTTTCCTGCTTCCCTTGCATTGCAGCGTGTAATGCGTGCCAAGCAAGGGTTGCGCACTTGACCCGTACAGGAAATTCCGAGACCCCGGAAAAGACGGCCAGCTTGCCCAGTTCGGCCCAGTTCCCGTTCGCCGGCGACTGGCCCGTCACCAGCTGGTGGAACTGGTCGAAGAGTCTTGCCGCTTCCGCCCTGGTCTTACCCTTCACGTTTTGCGTCATCAGGGATGCTGACGCCTGAGAAATCGCGCATCCTGAGCCTTGGAAGCTGATGTCGCGAATCGAGTCGCCCTCCAAGTCCAGGTAGACGGTGAAGTGGTCACCACAGAGCGGGTTATATCCTTCCGCCCTGTGGTTCGCCGTCACCAGCTCGCGATAGTTGCGAGGCGCCTTG
This sequence comes from Acidobacteriaceae bacterium, assembly GCA_025462785.1. Taxonomy (GTDB): domain Bacteria; phylum Acidobacteriota; class Terriglobia; order Terriglobales; family Acidobacteriaceae; genus JAOAPG01. The sequence goes on along the minus strand of JAOAPG010000190.1, from coordinate 572 downwards.
CTGTGCTCCAGGATAACTTCCTGGTAGAGCTCGCGTAGATCGGGCATCAGGCGAACACCTCCCGCACCTTCTGCATGCCCTCGGCCAGAGCATCGACTTCTTCTCTCGTGTTGTAGAGAGCGAACGAAGCACGCACCGTGGCCGCGATGCCGAAGCGCTGCATCACGGGCTGAGCACAGTGATGCCCGGTTCGGATAGCAATTCCGTCCTGGTCGAGGATGGTCCCGATGTCGTGCGGGTGGATGCTGTCCAGCAGGAATGAGAGTACACCAGCCTTTTCTCTCGCAGTGCCGATCAGCCGAATGCCGGGGATTGCTAAAACGGTGTCAGTGGCGTAGGCAAGCAACTCGTGCTCATGCGTAGCGATGTTGTCCATCCCGAGGCGGTTCACATACTCGATGGCTGCGCCCAGGCCGATGGCACCCGCCACATGGGGCGTGCCAGCTTCAAATTTATAGGGCAGTTTGTTGTAGATCGTCTTCTCGAAGGTTACGGAACTGATCATGTCGCCGCCGCCCTGATACGGAGGCATGGCTTCGAGCAGAGCGGATTTGCCATACAGAACGCCGATC
>JAOAPG010000135.1 GCA_025462785.1 Acidobacteriaceae bacterium | reverse complement strand
TCCGTCCTTGCCCAAAAAGAAACCTGGCTGAGGATTCAAATACGCGTGGCCACAGCGTTTCAATATAATTCCTGCGATGTCCCTCCGCGCATCGAAAACGGTTCGTGCAAACATTTCAGTGAACTGCTGCCGAATTTGTCGTTCGTACTCCGTGAAGGAAGTCGATAGCATCTCACTGCGGCCCCGGTGTCCTTGATCGGCGATTGGCATTCCTGGATACGAAAAAAGAATCTTCAGATTGAGAACGATTGGCGAGTCTGGACTGATTGTCGATGAGTCCGCGCGTATCAGCGCAGTTCGTCTTACCTCGGCGTAGTTGCCAATACCTTCAAACCAGCGAAAACCGCTGATTCCCATTTTGTAAAGAGACCGCCAGTTACAAGTTCAACATTCGCCATCAAACAAGGTGAACGATAAAACTGGTTGTAGGCTTCCCGTTGGGCGGCAGGCAGATCACGGACGATGTGTTTAGTTGTCCAGCAACCACCCGCCATCACGACGGTACGAGCTTTCACTCGAAATACTTTATTGCCCAGCGTGTAAATTAGTGATACAAACTCAGACTTCTCAGGATCACCGTCGTGCTGCGCCAAACAGCGGTCGAATTTAACCGAACGCGTGCCGCCGAGGACGCTCGGTCGAGAGCTGAAAAGTTTACGCGTCCTTTGCAGACCGCTTCGATCATATGATCCCCAGAAATGGACCCCCGGAATCAGAGTCTTCATCATGAGTCGCGCAATACCAGCATTTCCGCGCGGGAACATTTGGTCTCCATCTTCAATATCGAGTGGATGCAGCATGTCGGCTGCATAGTCGGCATAAGCGGACAATACCTCGGGGCCGAGTCCGGGACCGCCCGCGTATGGGTACCACTAGCGTTTCCCCGGCGATCACACGCGACACAACGGAATCCGAGCGGACGTAAGCCGCTGACATAGTAGTGAAAGCCCAGCCTCGTCTAAATCTGAGACTGCAGGTTCACCTTAGCAAAACGGAAGCCAGTTCATGTTTGCTACATAGGTTCTGGGCCGAAGACCCGCGGGTGGTTTGGCTACTTCCTGCTATCTACCGGGAGCCTTCTCCTGATTGATGTCGCAAACGCCATTGGTCGGTTGCGCGGGTAGAGGCGGAGGAGTTAGCAGCTGTGGCGAGGTGAAATTGAAGAATTCTGACATGTTGTCGGCTGCAGCATCGCGTGCCGTTAACGGAGAAACATGAAATGTGTCTTCAATGAGCCGCAGTATCGAAGTGGAGTCTCGCCACACGTGCGAGACATAGTGCGGATTCACCCAAGGGGAAATCACAACCATTGGAATGCGAAAGCCCGAATGTGCGAAATCTCCAGGCAGGTCGCCCGCTTGCAGTATCGGAAGAATATTGTCGGGCGCGATCTCACTAGCAGGAACAACATGATCATAGAGTCCGCCACCTTCGTCGTAAGTAAAGATGAGAGCGGAAGACGACCACGAAGGGCTGGCCAATAGAGCATTCATGATCTTCGCAGCGTCGGCGGCCCCTAGTTGAATATTGTTGCCTGGATGTTCATCAAGACCAGAGGGTCCCGCGCGCTCAATAAAAATTACCGACGGCAACGCTGCTTCGTTTTGCAGATCGGTGTACCAGGATGAGATTGGCGCGAGTTTTGAAGCATCTCTCTGATATGTAGACCACTGCGGTAAATAAGCTCCGTTGTCCTGATAGTAGTAGCGCCACGAGACGCCCGCCTGATCCATGTGGTCGAAGATGGTTGGTTGCGTCCAACCGCCTTGCGGCGGTGTATCCGGATAAACATGCCCGAACGAAGTTGCCGCGAAAAGATACATCCGATTCGCATTCGTATTTGTTAGCACGGGCGAGAAGAAACGGTCGCTAGTCGCGAACTGGGTAGCAAGTTCGTAGTAGTAGGGTAAATCAGTTTGATCGTAATAACCCATCGCCCGAGTCCCCGTCGTATCGATGTTCGAGGGGACCGACTTCGCGACGGTTTGCATGAATTTGTCCATCTTGCCGCCGTCTACATCTGTGTGAGATTCATTCCAAAAGGGGCTTAAATTTTCATGACAGACGGTTTTGAAATGATATGGATGAACGGCAATGCCCGCAGAGTCGTAAAGCGTCACCTTCAGATTTAAGCCGTCGATGGAATTCGGCAGACCTTTGGAGACGCGGTATCTTCCGAGCATGCCAAAATAATTATCGAATGATCGATTTTCTTGAACAAAAAAAATACTATGGCGCAGATTGGCCAATCCAGAGTTCGAGGCTACGTTGATGGTCAACGCCTTACTAATGGCCACGCCTGTGCTGTCTTTGACCGTTATCGTTGCGGAATGTTTGCCAGGCGAAACCGACGTGAGATATGCGTCGAGACTTCCCGCGTTAGTCTGATAAACAACTTTGCGATCAACGGCAACTTGTATTGACTGCACAGGATTCGAATCCGTAATACCCGCCACCAGGTGAACAGGCGAACTGACGAACGCACCACCAGTAGGTGTGCAAACAGTGATTGATGCATTTTTTGAACTGAGCGCGCATGGCGGCGTCATGGCGACGGACACATTTGTCTTGAAGGTAGCTCCGGTATTGTCCCAGCCTTGCACGGTTACCAAATGATTGCCCAAAGACAAAGTGACGTAAGTATCGATGGAAGCAGCATTGACTTGCGTCACTAAGGCGTTATCAACGTAGATCTGGACCGCTGTCACACTGTGCGAGTCCGTCGTGGTTGCGACCACATGGGTGGGAGTACCGACAATGGCATTCGGAGTAGGTGAACAGACCGTCACAGAGGGATTCGTGTTGCCTGGCGTACACGTCTGCGCTTGAGCGGACATTGAAATTGCCGAGCAGGTAAGCAGAGTCAACGTGGCTGAGAGTGAACCTCTCCTCAGAATCCGAGAGGCAAAATTACATGCTGCAGTGAAGGAAGAACCGATTACAAAGCTCATAGATTTCGAGAGGACCCCAGATAAGTGCCGATTGAAAGAGGCCTACTTTGGACGAGGGGTTGCCCGGCGGGTTCTGGATAAATATGGGAAGCGGCCGCTATCTTATAGCCGCAGCAGCCGATTATGTGGAGTTCCCGACGCCGTTATTTTTTCTTACCTTTGTGATACTTCAGCACTCTTCCTAGGTTGATTCCCCGGATGATGCCCACGGAGTGGTAGGTCAATCCCCAAGAATCAATCGATGACATATCTGGAAAGATGCATGCTTCCAAGCTCTCGTCGATAGCGCCCCATTCTACCCAACCGCCACCGGCAAAATTGATCCCGCCAAAAAGGTCTGTACCTCCAAGCTGAGTGCAATAGTAAGACGCCGGATTCCCGCCGCCATGCTGACCGAGTGGAGCCTTCGCATAATAGGCGAGTGCTGCCAAACTCGGCTTGGTCGCGACCAGCGTACTCAATAAAACATGAATTCGTGAGCCATCGCTCTTTTTAGTGAATTGGCAGAATTGCCGCTTGCCCGCCAGTTGCAACGGGTTTGCAAAGTTCGTACCATAATAGGGATACCGTGTTTCGACCACGCCTCCACTCGCGGTGCAATAGTCTGACGCCGCTGCAGCATCGTAGGTATCATCGCTCGTTGTGGTTTGCTGCGCATCGGCACCTATCAACAGAACAAAAACTGTAGCCAATACCGAAAAATTTACAGCAATACTTTTCGTTGAAATTTCCATCAGGCTCCTCCTGGGATGTTTGGAGAGCAGTAAATTACCTCAGCGTAAAGAGGAGCGGATTCTAGCACAGCAATGCAACAACGGCGCTGAATAGAGTGCTGATACCGTTGAACCGAGGTCTAGCTGTGACCACCAGTCAGTTCGCGCACAATGCTGTTCACGAAGGACTTTGCATCCCCAAACAACATTAAGGTTTTGTCGAAGTAGTAAAGGGGGTTGTCGATGCCCGCGAAACCCGGGCTCATGCCCCGCTTAATCACCATGACAGTGCGGGCTTTATCGACATCAAGAATTGGCATGCCGAAAATCGGACTGCTGGAATCGGTGCGTGCTGCAGGATTGGTGACGTCATTGGCGCCGATCACTAGAGCGACGTCGGTTTGCGGAAAGTCACCATTGATGTCGTCCATTTCAATGAGGCGATCATACGGAACATCCGCTTCGGCTAGGAGCACGTTCATGTGCCCCGGCATGCGCCCTGCGACAGGATGGATAGCAAAGCGGACATCGACGCCCTTCTTGCTGAGTGCGTCATAAAGTTCGCGTACCTTGTGCTGCGCCTGGGCTACGGCCATGCCGTATCCAGGGACGATCACAACTCGATTCGCAGCCGCCAAAATCCCAGCCGCTTCTTCAGCACTCGCGCTGCGTGCCGTTTTCGCTTCGCCAGTGGCAGCAACTGAAGCTTGCACCTGTCCGAAGGCTCCGAATATCACGTTCGTAAATGATCGATTCATCGCTTTCGACATGATGACCGACAGGATGAAACCCGAGGATCCATCGAGCGCGCCCGCGATGATCAACAGCTTGCTATCTAGCACAAATCCCATCGCTGCGGCAGACAAGCCTGCGTAAGAATTCAGAAGCGAGATCACGGTCGGCATATCCGCTCCGCCAATTGGGATGACCATGAAGATGCCGAACAGCAGCGGAATCAGCACCATCCAGGGAAAAAGCTGACGCGCTTCTGGATGTAATACAAGATATACAGCAATGCCGATCGAGACAGCGAGTAGAAAAAGATTGACGAAGTTTTGTCCTTTATACGTGACCGGCCGCTGCGGCAGGATTTCCTGTAATTTTCCTGCCGCCATCAGGCTTCCGGTAAAAGTAAGACCACCGAGGATCACCTCCATCGAAAGCACAGACATGGTGAACTTCGGAATATTTGGAGAGCGCAAATAGAATTCCGCGCTGCCGACCAGAGTGACGCAGAAGGCTCCGAATGCGTGGCTAAGCGCGGTTCGCTGGGGAACCGCAGTCATTTGAACCAGTCCAAGAGGAATGCCGATACCGCTTCCGATTACGAGCGCAATGGCGATCCATTTGTAATCGACAATACCGCGGGTCAGCAGCGTACCAGCGATCGCCAGCACCATTCCAATTTCTCCGGCACGAACACCACGACGCGCCGTGACTGGAGAGCTCATCCATTTCAATGACAGGATGAACAGAGCACTGGCTACCAGATAGACCAATTCAATGAGTGTTCCACTCGGCAGAGTTGTCATGGTTTTGTCGGACGGCTGCTCTTGAACATCTTCAA
>JAOAPG010000132.1 GCA_025462785.1 Acidobacteriaceae bacterium | reverse complement strand
GCAAGCGGCGCTGGCATCATAACCAGCGGTCATTCGCCCTGGAATCCTCGAAAAGCAAAGAAGCGATGTCCAGAGGTTCGGGACATCGCTTCTTCTTATCTAGGGCCACCCGTTTTGTAACAGACTGGCGAACGCTGCCTTTGTTATTTAGAAAACGTGATGATTGTTGCTAGGAAATTGTAAAGGGCTTGAAGACTAACCTAAAGCCTGACGCCTAGAGCCCGAAGCCTGCCCCTAAATAAACATTTCATCCTGCGGCGCTACAGAACCGCCGTTGCGGCGATACCGTCGGCCACCAAAGAATGTCTCAAATCCCGTCGTAATTCAGTGAACCAGGCCGGAGATGTGTCGTACGGGTGAAACCACTGTCTTGGTCACAATTTCGCGGGTTTCTTCGATGCGGTCGAGTGTTTGGCCGACCATCTCATCAGCGCGAATCACCTGTAACCGTGTGCGGTCCACAACGTCACTGACCGTAAGATCAATGCGCTCCAGTTGCGCCCGAATCATCGTGCTCGCCTCACTAATGTTTCCCACCACTGTCTCAATCTTTGGCCGCAAGTCAAGGATCATCGAATGGGCAACCTCAGCCGTCGGCAGGACCTTAGTCTTCACTTCCGCAGCGATGGCTTCAACCTGCGCAGTCGATTTACGAACAGCCAGATACATTCCCACGAGAATGCAAGCCTGGAGAACTACGGCTGCCGCAGTTACGCCGATAAAGATTGGTAGATAATCCATACAAGCCTTGTCTTGCGCGTTCGGTGCCTCGAAAGAGCTCTGCCGATTCTCCTAAGTGCTAGACTCCACGCTAGTCTTTTCGCGATACGCCTGTTTCCCTGCCTCAACCGCGGAGCGAACCTGCTCTTTCTGCTGATTCAAAACGTCTTTCCCGCGCTCGGCCCATTCCGCCGCTTGCTCTTTTGCTTCCTGAGCGCGTTTGCGTACGAATTCCCGGCCTTCGTCGGCTTTGGCCATTAAAATTTCGCGTGTTTGGTTACCTGATTGTGGGGCAAAAAGCATACCGGCTGCAATGCCCACACCTGTTCCCAAAAGAAACCAGAGAATGCCATTACCGTCTCGGTCAGACATATAACCCCCAAGAGTGATTCACAGTCGGATGTTAGCACCCGATCTGGTGAAATACAATTCTATGCAAAGCTCCGGGCCTAGCCTCTCGGAAGCACTCGGCCTTTGCGCCGTGCGTCGTAATTCCGTCATTAGTACTTTTACTGCGTCCAGATTTCGAGTACCTTTTGCAGTCGCGCACAACTAATCTGCAGGAAAGAACTTTAGATCGATGCTGAGATTCAAACCTGGCGTGATGCAGTTGCTTTCGATGGTGAGTATCGCCGCACTCCTCCAATCCAATTTACCCCTACTCGCGCTAGAGCCCAGCCGCGAGCAGGCGCGGTCCATGACGATCAACCGGTTTGGCATTGTAGCGACCAGCCAGACACTTGCCTCTCAAGCCGGGGCGGCAATTCTTGAGCGCGGTGGCACCGCAGTCGATGCAGCGATCGCAGCCAATGCAGCACTTGGCGTCATCGAGCCCATGATGAATGGCATTGGTGGCGATCTGTTCGCAATCGTTTATGACGCGAAGGCCAAGAAACTATATGGGCTGAACGCAAGTGGTTGGGCGCCGAAAGCAATGAATATCGCTGCGATAAACGCAAAGGGTATTTCAGACGAAATCCCTTCGACGAGCATTTATTCCGTCACAGTTCCGGGCACGGTCGCTGGCTGGGCTGCCCTTCATGATCGCTTCGGAAAACTAGGGTTGGGGGAGGACCTCGCACCAGCCGTGGCCTTTGCCGATGGAGGTGTACCGATCACGGAAACTGATGCGGAGAACTGGCTGCAGTATGGCGTCCCAATGACTACACAGCCTGGGTTTGCCTCTCTTTACCTGCCCGATGGAAAAGCTCCGGCAACAGGGCAGATTTTTCGCAACCCAGACTTCGCCAATACTCTGAGGCGAATTGGGGACGAAGGCCGGGACGGTTTTTATCGCGGCCCAGTCGCAAATGCGATTCTGAAATTATCCAGCGAGCAAGGCGGCGTGATGGCCGCCGAAGACTTGCAGGAGTTCCAACCCGAGTGGGTCGACCCGGTTTCGACCACGTACCATGGCTGGACCGTGTGGGAGATGCCACCGAATGGTCAGGGCATTGCGGCGCTTTCCATGCTGAACATGATGGAGCAGTTTCCTTTGGAACACTACGGACACAATAGCATTCAAGCGCTTCATGTCGAGATCGAAGCCAAGAAGTTAGCGTATGCCGACATGCACCACTACGTCGCAGATCCCAAGTTCAGCCATATTCCAGTTCAAGAACTCATCTCGAAAGAGTTGGCGCAAAAACGTGCCAAGCTAATTCAAGACCGTGCCCTATGTGCTGTTGTTCCGTCGGAAATTACGCAGCAGCTCTCGAGGCTTACCAGCGACACCACTTATTTGTCAGTCGTCGACAAGGACGGCAACGAAGTTTCACTGATTCAGAGTAATGCCGGTGCGTTTGGCAGTGGACTCGTTCCGCCCGGGACGGGCTTTGTGCTTCACAATCGCGGGGAGGGATTTACGCTCAAACCGAACCAGGCGAATTCGCTAGCGCCACGCAAGCGTCCTCTACACACGATAATCCCCGCATTCATGCAGAAGGATGGGACGACGATTGCATTTGGAATTATGGGCGGCTTTAATCAGGCGCAGGCACATGCGCAATTTGTCTCCAACATTGTCGATTTTCATATGAACATTCAAGCCGCGCTGGAAGCTTCTCGTTTCGTTAAGTATCCGTTCACTGGGTGCGATGTGGAAGTGGACTCCGGTGTACCGAAATCTGTTATTGATGGCCTGACCGCCAAGGGGCATGAGGTCAGCGTCACGCCTCGCTTTTCGCAGGACATGGGGCGGGGCAACGCAGTCCTGCACGACGAAAAATTGGGTGTAAATTTTGGGGCGTCCGACCCCAGAGGAGATGGTGAAGCCATACCGGAAGAACCGCCGTTCCCGACAAACGAACGCCGCTGAGGAGAGCAGGTCGTTAGGCCCAAGGTGATAAATCCTTGCATCGTCTAGCGATTAGAAATGGGCACTCCACCCTTGCCCCGCCTGAGTGAATGTGGTAAAGATGCGGTTAGCTTCTGTAACCAGCATCTACCCTTTGGATATCGTAACGTGCAGAGCCTACCCAAGTCGTTTCTAGCTGTTTTGGCTTGTTTCGCTGTGCTTGCAGTGCTAATTTCGCCAGCATTAGACGAACTTCCCGGTACAGCTCCGCATATATTGCATCACTCGGTAACTCTCTCCGTTATCTCGGTTCCTCATCTGTTTCATAGCGTCGAATTGACGCGTCAGATGCACGTCACATCCGTGAAAAAGCTGGTTAGCGGCACTGATTTGCTGATTTTGGAATGCACTCGTCTCTGCTAGCCCCTTCTCCACACCACTCTTGAAGTTACTGGTCGGATTCTATAAATCTGCCCGCTTTGATTTTTGGATCGGAGTTATCCCGATCGCTTTCTAACAAACCTCTGGAGACATATATGTTGAGAGACTACGAAGACAATAGCTCAGACTCCCTTGTAATGGGGCTTTTCTGTGAGCCGTTCGGTGCCGCGGAAGCAATCAGAGCACTCACCGAACAAGGTTTTCTGGCCGTCGATCTTATCGGCGCACTGAATGCGAATATGCCCGATTTAACGCGTTTCCTGAATGGCATTGGCGTACCGCCCGACCACGCTAATTATTACAACGATTCCTTTGAGGATGGAGCCGTGCTCGTGATGGTCCGTACGCCGCCATCAAAACAAAGCAAAGTTGCGCGCGAGATCTTGAGGCATTGGGGAGGTAACTTTCCCGCAGAAAGTTGAGCTTTCCCTTATTAAGTGAAACGTGAGCAATCACGGTAATCGGAAATGTTGGATATGAAGAAGTCAATTTGGAAATCCGCAGGCGCTCTGATCGTCACAGTTGCGCTGTTTTCATTATTCGTCTCGGCCGACGCCCTGGAGCCACTCAGCGGCAAGTTCGAGATGCTTCACCACTCAGTGGGCCGATCCCGTGCGACACATTCTCGAGGACTTGAAAGTCAGGCGACAACACTCCAATTGCCTATGTGCGTGGACGGCATTTCACTGAGTGCATTCTATGACCTCCGTCCGATTAGCCCTATCCCACTGAAACCTACATATATAGCTACCTATGTGTTGCGCTGCTGAGAAATAAGAAAATCCCCCAGTCCAAGTATCAGCTGCCAGATCAAGGCAGCACTATTTCTATAACGCATTGACATAAAGGAGGTTCTTATGAATTCACTTCAATTCGGTACTTTGCCCGCCTCAGAGTGGCAACAAGCTTTTTCCGAGGCAGTTGTGGAGCTAGAACCGCGGGAGTTCGCAGAAAAACTAAACTCTGCTTTGAACGCTATTGATCGGAGACTACTCGAGTTGCGAGATGTAGTAGATGGCGATAGCGTGGAAATAATCAGCCTCAGCGATGCTCGTCGTACATTGGTGTTCCTACGAGACACCGAAGCACGAGTAGGCGAGTTAAGCAGAAGCCATAGGTAAGAATGAAAGAAACCCGACCGGGAGCGAGGCCGTTCCCGGTCGGCTCTCACTTGTAGAAAGTGTGTCGAAGCGAGACAATGTCCAACAAAACAGGAGAGCTTAGTGTCAGAACAGAAGTACAGGCAGCACGGTTATCGGGATAGCGACCGAAGCGAGAAGCGAGAGCGAACGTCTGGAGATCGCCCCGTCAAACAAGAAACTTTCGGACCAAGAGCCGTGCAGATGGCTGGGTCTCATGCAATTTCCCGCTGCGCTCAGTGTGGAGCCGTCTTGCCGTCGGGTGCCGGCCCCGTGGATAAATGTTCAAAGTGCGGTTTCGATCTTCACTCCTGCAAGCAGTGTACGCACTTCGATACTTCGGCGAGGTTCGAGTGCACCCAACCGATCCCCGCCCGAATTCCTCGTAAAGACGTTGCGAACCAATGCACGTTTTATTCGATTAGTGTCAGGGTAGAAAAACAAACCTCTACACCGGCATCCGCACGTCCCCTAGATGCGCGGCAAGCGTTCGAGAATTTATTCAAAAAATAAGGCTATTCGGTCAATAGCGATTACTAGAAAACCCAGCGACCGAGGACAGTGGCGTAGCCTGAGAACGCTTTATCTGCCCGTTCTTGCAGACCTAAAATATCGAAAGTACTAATCCCTCGGAAACAGCTCCGAACCTGCGTCAATAGCGGGTACAATAACCAGCATGCGTTGGGCTGTATTCATATTTCTGGCAGTCATGTTATCTGTGCCTGGACTGTACGCCGACCGCCCGCAAGCGGTCCCGGTAGTGCCTTGCGCTTCCGGCGATGGCAACAAACTCGGCTGTGACCCATCAAAGAAAGATTTGAAAGAAGCCAAGCGTGCATTCTCTAAAGCGCTTTCTTTGCAAAAATCCAAGCACACCGACGAAGCTTTCGACGAATTCCAGAACGCTGCCCGGCTTAATCCGAAAAACATCGGCTACTTAACCGCGCGCGAACTTGCCCGCCAGGAGCTGGTCTCGAACCACATCAAACAAGGCAATGACGACTTGGACAAAGGGAAGCAAATAGAAGCACTTGCAGAATTCCGCAACGCGCTGAGTCTGGATCCACAAAACAATTTCGCGCAACAGCGTCTCCACGATGCGATTGGCGAATGGGCTCCCCAGGTTAAGGAACCTCCGCGCGTCGTGGCCTCAGTTGATGAAATTCAGGTGATACCGACTCCCGGCTCGCACGACTTTCACTATCGCGGCGATTCGCGCGGGCTGTTGACGCAAATAGCAACCAGCTTCGGGCTAACGGCCGATATCGACGATTCCGTGGTATCCCGGCGGGTGCGTTTTGATATCGAAAACGTCGATTTCTACACCGCGATGCGTGCCGCCAGCGAGGTAACCAGAACCTTCTGGACATCTTTGGACGAGAAACAGATACTCGTGGCCTCCGATTCGCCGGAAAATCACCGCCAATTCGACCAGATGGGGTTGCGAACATTTTCTGTTCCTTCAGCGACAACACCAACCGAAGTCACGGATATTGTCAATCTTCTGCGGAATCTTTTCGAAATTCGGTTCGTAACGCCCGATGTACGGAACGGCACCATCGTGGTACGCGCACCACAAAACGTGCTTGAGGCCGCTACTCAGTTCATGCAAGGACTCGACGCTTGGCGTCCGCAAGTAATGCTGGAAGTCCAGGTTTTCGAAATTAATCATACGTATGCTCGGGATGTCGGAATCCAGATCCCTAACCAATTCCAGTTGGCTACGATTCCTGCCTCCGTGATTACTCAACTGCAAACTCTCTTGGCCAGCGGGCAACTCAACGCCACGACGCTCGCGGCGGCGCTGGCTCAGCTGAGTTCGCAATATCCCATCTTCGCAAATCCCGTCGCGACTTTCGGCGGTGGAAAAACCACGGAGGCCTTGAGCTTGGGAACATTGAAGGCGTCGCTAGCACTGAATCAAAGTTCTGTCAGTTCACTGGACCATGTAACTTTGCGTGTAGCACAGGGAAACGACGCGACCTTCCATCTGGGATCGCGATATCCTGTGCTCACCTCCAGTTATTCTGCGACCTTAAATACCGGGGCGCTTAGTCAACTTCTCGGGAGCCAGGCGGCATCCTCGGTGAATGGCTTGCTCGGCGGATTGGGCGCCATACCAAGCTTTAGCTATGAAGATCTCGGATTGAGTTTAAAAGCAAAGCCATTGGTAAACGGCAACTCCGATGTTGCTCTGCAATTCGAGTTGCAGTTTCGCTCCCTCTCCGGCCAATCCGTCAATGGCGCACCGATCATCTCGAACCGCGAATACAAAGGCAACATTACTCTGACAGCGGGTGAGCCGGCAGTTGTGGTCGGTAACCTCTCTCGGACCGACATGCGAACGCTAACGGGCATTCCAGGATTGGCGTCGATCCCTGGACTAAACCAATTGACAAGCGAGGTTACAAACGAACAAGACGATGACGAATTGCTGGTAACGATCACTCCGCACGTGATCAGCAACACTGCTCATGAACAGAGCTCAGAGATATGGATGGGCGGCAAATAGGCCTGCATAAATCCAACTTCAAAGCACAAAAAACGCAAAGGACGAAGCATATGGATAATCGTCCCCGAAATCCTCGTCGCACTAGGTAGTGGGCTACTTTGAATTTCTCAACAGTTTCCAAGCCACAAAGATTCCAGCGATAAATGCGCCAATCGCTACAATAAGCATTATGGCTTCGATTATGGAGATCGGGAATCCCATGCCTTTCCGACCTGCGCTCATATGACTCCCAGAGGGCCACAAGATCCATTCACATCCCACAGGCGATCTGTAACACCAGCGGCCATTGCTGGACTCATGCGAATCTGTGGAAATTCAAAGTAGCCCACTACCTCGCACTAACTCTGCTTTACTTTGCCGGTTGAGCTGCGAAATCTACTAGAGTCTTCAATCCTTCAAAGGGGACCGCTCCTACCTGTCGCCCGTTGATGAACAAAGTCGGAGTGCCTGTCACTCCCAGGGATTTTCCGAGCAGCACCGAGTGCTCGACTCTTCCTACGGTTTCTGGCTTGGCGGCACAGACTGCGACATCTGCACTCTTAGCTCCTGCTGCATCGGCTAATCCATTCAGCTTTTCGTCTGAATTCGCCGCTGTAACATCCGCCTGGGCACTGTAGACGCTCTCACTAAATTTCCAGAAAGCATCGTTGGAAGTCCGGCCAATGCAGTCCGCGTAAGCAGCAGCTTTTGCCGCCCAGTCATGGGAAGGAAGAGGAAAATTCTGGTAGACCAAACGGACGTTTTTGTCTTCCGTAAGTAGTTTATCGATATTGGGCTGTTCTTCTTTGCAATGCGGACATTGCAAATCGCTGAACTCAACCAGTGTCACAGGAGCATTCGCAGGACCGCGGGAAGGCCCATTTGCTTCGTTTTCAAGTTTCGCTCGCGTCGCATCAAAGGGATGTGCCCCGAACGGCATAATCTGCCCAGTCAGCGCGTGCTTTCCGTCCTCAGTAACGTAAAAAGTGTTGCTTTGCGATCCTTGCGGACTGCTAATCACGACTGTCACTTCTGATAATCCTGCCGCTTGCGATGGCTTGATGTCAGTAATCTTCCAAGTGGTCGACGGGTTCATTCCGAGCATTTGTTGCAGAAATCCATTCACGGTTTCTTCCGAAGGAAGATTCGCGTTACTCGAGCTCTTTGACGTCGCCGCAGGAGCGGCCTTCTCCGCCGGCGAGGCAGGTTTCTGGTGAGCACTAGCCACCATGGCCAGCGAAACCGTGACTATGACGGCCAAGTATTGCAGTTTATGAAACATGTATTTCCTTTCTGGAGATTGCAGAATCTGCTTGCTTAAATTCTCATGAAAATTTCATACATCGGACTTGGCAGCAATTGGGAAGCGGCGCCCGTAGCCAAAGGCTTTCGGCGAGACTTTTAATCCCGGAGCAGCTTGTTGCCTCTTATATTCGCTTCGTTCCACCATACGGATGACTCTGCGGACCAAGCCAATATCAAAGGCATGTTCAGCCGCTATTCGCTTGGCGGGATGCATATCTTCAACGTAATCCTCAAGAATAGCATCCAGCACTTCGTATGGCGGCAGGGTGTCGCTATCTTTCTGATCCGCGCGCAGCTCGGCAGAAGGCGGCTTCTCAAGGCTTGCCTGCGGAATTACCGGTCGCTTCGAATTCACATAGCGGCTAAGCCGATACACAAGAGTCTTAGGGACGTCGGAAATTACCGCCAACCCCCCGGCCATATCTCCATATAATGTGCAATAGCCGACCGCAAGTTCGCTCTTATTTCCAGTGCTCAGCACAATCGCGCCGAACTTGTTCGACAGTGCCATCAACAAAGTTCCGCGAGTTCGTGCCTGAATATTTTCTTCGGTTTCATCTTCTTTGCGGCCTGCGAACACCCCTTGCAGGGTCTCACGGTAAGCATCGACCATCGCGTTAATTGGAAGCAGCTCGAAGCGGATTCCGAGATTGTTCGCCAGCGTGCGTGCATCATCGATTGATCCTTGGGATGAATATGGACCGGGCATTCCTACTCCGATCACATTTTCTGGCCCCAGGGCTTCGGCCGCAATAGATGCAGTCAGGGCCGAATCAATGCCTCCGCTCAGACCCACAATCACTTTCTCGAAACCACATTTATGCACGTAGTCACGCGTGCCAAGGACTAGGGCGGCATAGACCGTTGCTTCTTCGCATTCGAGCTGGGAATGAATTTCTCCCGCCAACCGATCCGAATCGAAGTACATGATATCTTCTTCGAACGACTTCCCCTGCGCGATCACGTTGCCATCGCGGTCCAAAACAATACTCGATCCATCAAAAACAAGACTGTCGTTTCCGCCAACCTGGTTCACCATGACAACCGGAACTTTGTAATTCCGCGCAATGGCAGCCAGCATCTTGCGGCGCACTTCGCGTTTGCCGATCCAAAAAGGAGAAGCAGAAATATTCAGCAGAAAATCACCGCCCGAATGGATAAGCGCTTCAACCGGATCAAACGTGTAGAGGCGACGGTTCCAGAAATTCTTGTCATTCCAGGCATCTTCGCAAATTGTGAGCGCCATTTGCTTCCCACAAAAAGGAAACAATGACTGGCTCTTCGATGGTGCAAAGTTTCGCATCTCGTCGAATACGTCGTAGGTGGGCAGTAACATCTTCGACTGCACAAACGCGACTCGTCCTTCTTTGAGCAGCGCGGCAGAATTCATGGCCGATTTCCCGGTCTCGGCCTCCGCGGGCGTAACAAATCCACATACAACCGCGATACCGCTTGTCTCGGATGCAATTCGCTCGATGGCTTCACGATTGTGAGCGACAAACGTTGGCCGCTCGACCAAATCGCGGGGAGGATAGCCGCAGACGGAAAGTTCGGGGAAAAGGATTAGTCCGGCTCCCGCCCGTTGCGCACGATGCGCAAAGTCTATGATCTTGGCGGAATTGCCGGAAAAATCCCCAACAGTGGGATTGATCTGCCCCAAAGCAATCTTCACTATTCCAGTGTAAAGGCGAGATCGCGCAAGGCCAAGTCAGAGGACAGGTTCGGGATCTTTATGAATACATAAGTAAAAATCTGTAAAAGTAAAAATTCGTAAATAAACAGGCGAGAAGAAACGTCCCGCCGTTGCCACTCATCTGATTGGTAGATGACAACACGACGACTAGAACTCGATGCAGCTCGCGGCCTAATGCTGGTGTGGATCACCTTGACACATCTACCTACAAAGGTTAGCGCATACGTGTACCAGCCTTTCGGTTTCGTTTCGGCCGCAGAAGGCTTCATCTTCTTGTCGGCACTCTTTACCGGACTGATTTACTTTCGAGTCGCTGAAAAAGACGGTTATGCTGCCATGCATCGCAAATTGCGGATGCGTACGTTGAAGCTTTACGGATATCACTTTGTTCTTCTAGCAATAACCTTTCTAGTAGTCGCAAAAGTCGCCGCGACAGGTAGCCGCCCGAGACTACTCAATCTGCTCGATTTCTACTTTGCTGCAGGTCCGCGCCGCGCAGTCATCGATGCTGCGCTGCTAATCTATCGGCCTCCACTGCTTGACATTCTTCCGATGTACATCATGTTTCTACTGTTCACGCCCTTCCTGTTATCGGCGGCTGAGCGGTTTGGATGGAAACTCATGCTGAGCGGAAGTTTCACATTGTGGCTTTTGGCACAGTTTGGATTGCGGCAAGCGGTCTATAGCTTCAGCAACCGTTTTCTTGGACTTCGCATACCGGTCAATGAAATGGGGTCGTTCGATCTTTGGGCATGGCAATTTGTTTGGGTTCTCGGTATATGGCTTGGAGTGCGCTGGGCCAAGGGAAACTTGCCGCTAGAGAGCTGGGCAAAACGGGTCACCATTCCTGCGGCCATTGTCTTCGTGACTTTCTTGGTGATGCGGTACACGGTTGCATCCAAGGTAGGCAATTTCGAGCCGCTCTTTGATAAGTGGCACTTGGGACCAATTCGAGCAATCAATTTTGCGGCAGTCGCTGCATTGTTGATACGTTTTCAATCGGTCGCCAAACCGCTCGCAATCCGGCCTTTCGTGATGATGGGGCAGGCCTCGCTACAAGTCTTCTGCGTTCACCTACTATTTTGTTTTGGAGGACTCGCTCTCGTTGGCAAGAATACTAGTGAGGTGCTGGGCATTGCCCCAGGAGTTGCGTGGCTGGCGGTAAGCCTTTCGGCTCTTCTGTTAACTGGCCACCTATTCTCCAGGAAAGAAAAGCCAAAACGGAAGAGCTTGGTTCTCTCAAAGGCGTGACCGCAGTTCTATCGTCAGTTTGGCTGTGGCCCCGTACCGGGATCGGGTGGAGGCATGGGCTGTCTGCTTCTGGTGGTACTAGTTGGAGGAGGATCGGAAACCTCTTCACCAGGGCGTCTTAAAGTAGGCGCGGATACGGGACGTTCTCCAGATTTTCCGTTTGTTTTTGCCACTGTATTTTGCTGCCCAAGATTCACTTCTTTTTCCGTGCTCAATAT
>JAOAPG010000127.1 GCA_025462785.1 Acidobacteriaceae bacterium | reverse complement strand
TCGGTATCAATCGACATCACGTCTTCGAAGTGGCCGTGTGTCGGACAATCTTTCACCATCAGAATCTTGCCGTCGCGCTCGACGATCTGCGCTTTGATCTCTCCGGCTTTTTCGTTCATCAGGATTTCGACGGGCAATTTGCCGTCGAGAATCTGCTGGCGAATTTCAGGTACGCACTTGGGGCAGAGCGAGTCGGTCGAGCGCGGCCATCCCAGTGGCGGCTTCGACTTTTCGTAGGACTTGAGCAACGGCTTGTCGGACCACTTGGGTGTAGGAGAAGGGTTCTGCTTGACGCGGTTCATGCGATCAAAAACCACCCATGCGCCCCTGGCGGCACGGGTAACTGCTTTCTCCACATATTTGACTGGCTTATGCATTCGTCCTCTCGCTTTCGCGTTCTTTTGTTGCGTTTTGTAGCCTGAGCTTCTTGTCTTTCCTAAAGCCTGACGCCTAAAGCCTAAAGCCTAGCGCCTGCAGTTTGCGCCTGAAGCCTGAAGCCTGCTTTTACAGTATGACTATGCTATTGATCGCCAAATACTAACGCACGTAGAACCCAATGAAAGGGCGAAAATGGAGGTTTAGTGGTAAAAGCCTGCATTCGACGGATGTAAGTTATTGAAAAGGAAAGGGTAGGGTAATGCGAGAGGAACCTAAAGGCAAACTGCCAGGAAGAAATAGCTCTTCATTCGGATAGCTAGTCTCCCCATTTTCGGTATCAGCAATTCACTACTTCGACACGGTTACGCTCTGATTGTTTGTGATTGCCTTTAGGCGACTTTCGATTTTCTTGGCTTCGGCCTCGTGATGAGAACCTCGCAAGGCTGCGGCGTAGCCGTTCATCGTCTCGGCGACGGCTGGGTCGTTTTCACCATACGCGTTTATCCGGATTGCTAAAGCGCGCTGGTAGATTTTTTGCGAGTCGTCGTATCTGCTACTTAGGAAATAGAGCAACCCAAGATTATTCAAATCAGTACCGACTTCCGGACTCGCTACGCCCAGCGCTTTTTCATCAAGGGCTATTGCGCGCAGAAACAACGGTTCAGCTTTCGCTGGTTCGCGATCGAGTTCGTAGATCACTCCCAAGTTATTCAGGTCTGCAGCCAAGTCCGGACTGTCATGCCCTAATATACTTTCCCACATCGCTATCGCTTGTTCGTACAGCGCCGCCGCTTCCTGCGATTTATTTTCCGATCTCTTCAATGCAGCCAGGTTGTCGACACTAGTGGCTACATCGCGGTGCTCGGGACCGAACGCGGTCTTGCGAATTTCGAGGACGCGGTACAGCAAAGGCTCGGCCGTTGCGAAGTCACGATGAGATTCACAGCTCAGCGCCAAGTTTTCAAGCGCATTGGCGTAATCAGGATGTTGACCACCGAGCGTCTTTCCGAAAATACTAACGGCACCGCGAAAGGACGCCTCAGCCTGCGGCGTGTGTCCTGTCTTTCCGTAGAAAGTGCCGAAGGCTTCAAGAGATTGGGCGACGCCCACGGATTCAGCGCCTGCTTTCTTGCGAAGAGCTAGCGCATCGGCCAGCAACGGCTCGGCCTTATCGAATGCTCCGGTTACGGTGTAGAGTTCTCCTAAGTCATTCTCGCTTTGAGCAACATCGTCGCTGTCTGACGGCGAGAGTTTCTGACGCATCGCCAGGGCTTTGACCAGAAGCGGTTCGGCGTGGGCGTAGTCGTTCAAACTCTTATAAAGTTCCGCTTCGCCTTCGAGAGTATCAGCGAGTTCGATCGACCCGGGACCGTAGAGATCGCGGTAGATCTGCATTGCGCGCTCGTAAAGAGGGAACGCGTCGGAATACTTCCCCTCTGCGCGGTAGACTTCCGCTAAATCAAGAACGGTGCGAGGCAGGCGCGCATCTTTCGGAGGAAACGTCTGAGCGAGTTTTTGATTGGCCAGCAGCAGCTTCTCGGCTTCAGCAAATTGCACTAGCTTCGAGGCTTTGGCAGCCGCATCCTCATTGGCCTTCCAGGTTTCGAGAGTGGAGGATTTTGCCAGGATAGAGACGAGAAGCGCGGTGAACACAATTAGAACGGGAACAGATGCGCGCATCCTTACTGCACCTCGATCGAGATAACCCTGCCGGCAGCGTCGCCCGTCTCGCTGTAGTTCAGCGCGACTTTTTGTTTGTTCCAAGCGCAGGAGAACTCGTCGGCTCCCATGACCAATATGTGTTTGCTGTCGGCGACCTGCATCTTCCAGGTCTTTGCTCCGGAAAGAACGGTCAGCGTGGCCGATGGGGGTGAGGAACAATCTACCGTAATGAGTGTGCCTTTTAGAAATTTAGGCGTAGGTTGAGCGGGTAGCATGTGCACGTCATCGTCTTTGGTCGTCGAAGTTTTGGCAACTTGGACAGAGCCATTTACGGCGGATTCAGCAGATAGTCTTTGGAAGGCAACTGAGTTTGCCGCGGGAGCCGCCTGCATTGCTGCTTGAAATTCCTCGGCTTGCGTGAGTGACTGGGCAGCTCTTTGCGCGACTTCAGGGTTGGAACTATTTCGCAGCACGCGCAAAATCGCGATAGCCTGATCTGGCTTTTGATTATTTAAGTACACTTGCGCGAGATTGAAGCGGTAGTTTTCATTTCGAGGATTTAAAGAAACTGCCTTTTGCATGCTGAGGAGACCCTTCGCTGGATCTCCGCTATAGCTGTAGGCGAAGGCCAGCAGCATGTAAGAATCGGCAAACTTGGGATCGAGCGCGATGGCGGTCTCAAGTTCCTTGGTCATCTCCGGCAAATCCGACTTGTCAGTGAAAGATCCCTCGCGGCTCATCAGAAGGGCCGAGTAATAGTGCACCCGCGGATCTTTGGAATCCGCTTGCGCTGAACGCTTGAAATACTCCCCCGCCTACGCGAAGTCATGTTTTTGAAGATATGCGAAACCGAGGCCACGCAGGGCAGCGGCATGATTTGGCTCTGCCTTCAGGATCTCCTGAAATTCGGCGATAGCTTTGTCCTGGTAATCACGCGAATGGAGATGAATGTCGGCTAAGACAGCGCTGCTGTCGGCCGCAACGAGCGGCTTCATCGCATAGTCCTTGCTAACAATGTTGGGCGGATTGGGAATTGGATAGTATTTGTAACGTCCACTGCTCACATAGTTTCGCAGAACCTTATCAAACTCGGCGGAACTCATACCGAAACCTTGTTGAATGGATTGCTCGACGGGCTCGCCTTTATCGATCTTGGCACCGAAGTAGTGCGCCAGGTTCGGAATCATTTGGTTGTCGTACAGATAGTGCATGACCATGCTGGATTCTGCGTAGAAGGTGGTGCGGTGGTCTCCGCTCTCATTGTAAGTTGAAGAATTCTGGCGGACGCTGAACAGGTCAGCGATCTTCATCATGCCTTCCTGCTGCAGAATTTGATAATCGTAGTTCGGGATCTTGCCGACGCGAGCCTCTTTGCTGTCCACTTCTATGCTCGAGAAATACTCGGCAAAGCCTTCTTCGTACCAGGGGTCCAGCGACTCGGGCATCATGGCGTTCATCAGCTGATGCGCATATTCGTGGAAGACAACCGTCCACGGATTCTCGACCGACATGTCGAGCATGATGAAGCTGCGATCTTGACCGCCTTGGAAGAGTCCGGCGACTTCTGTGGGTTTGCCTTTCCACAAAGGCGCGTACTGGCGAATCTCTTTAGTGTTGCGGAAGGCGACGATCTGAAGCGGGATAGGAGTGTTCACGTTCGCCTTGGGTAGCAAGGTGCTAAAAACTGTGCGCATCTGCTCGAAGCGCATGGCGACTTCTCGTCCCCGCTTGTCTCCGGCGTCCGTGATGACCGAAAAATGCGGTGACTGGATTTCAACCCATTGCGGTTCGCCTGCTGAAGCCGGTTGAACAGAGTTCAAGATAGTGCAGAGACAAAAGAGTGGGAAGAGATGGTGCCGAAAAAGAGAGTTCATGGCCAGAGACTCTGGTTACGCATGGTACAACGCTTCTGGGTTCTTAGCTACTGCGAAATCGGTTTGGTGAGAGGCCATTCGCCGGCGAAATGGATGCGCTGCGCTCAAGGATGACAATACATTTTAGAGGAAAATCCCCCGCCCTTCGCGTCGCGATAGGACGGGGCACCCGCTTGTGGATTCTGGGTGCGGGAAAACCCCGCCGAACCTGCGGCCGACCGATCAGCGAAAACTTGCGGGCAACTTCCAAAAGGATTTATC
>JAOAPG010000112.1 GCA_025462785.1 Acidobacteriaceae bacterium | reverse complement strand
TTGCAACGCGAAGCCGCAACAAGAGGAGAGGTGCGGCCAGAAAGTGAAAGGATAGGAGCAGTTGAACGACAATGGTAAGGCTTCAAGAGACTGGGGGAAGCGACGCCGCGGTAAGCAAGAGCGCTTGGATCGTGTGCGAGCTCTGGGTTACGATCAGATTATTCCGACAGAGGCGGTGCGCTCCGTACTTAGTGTATTGCTGCAATGCGGCGATCGTGTTTGCGTAGAGGGAAATAACCAGAAGCAAGCCGACTTCCTGTCTCGTGAGCTGGCTAAACTCGACCCTTCCAAAATCAACCAACTTCATCTGTTGATGTCTGTTGTTAACAGGCCTGAGCACATCGATGTGTTCGAACTGGGAATCGCCGACAAGCTTGACTTCTCCTACTCCGGGCCTCAGGCGGTTCGCCTAGCGCAGTTGATCGCGGCCGGCAAGGTGCAGGTCGGAGCAATTCACACCTATCTCGAGCTCTTTGCTCGGTACTTCGTGGATCTCACTCCCAACGTCGCGCTGATCGCCGCAGATGCTTGCGACCATCACGGCAACCTCTACACCGGTGCAAATACCGAGGAGACGCCGCTCATCTCCGAGGCTACAGCATTCCATGATGGCGTCGTTTTCGCTCAGGTAAACGAAATTCGTGAACGATTGCCGCGCGTCGATATACCGGGATCGTGGGTGGATCTGATCACAGTTTCCGATCGACCCTACCTAATTGAGCCGCTCTTTACTCGGGATCCGGCACTGATCACGGACGTGCAGATTCTGATGGCGATGATGGTCATAAAAGGCATATATGCCAAGCACAAGGTGCAATCTCTAAATCACGGCATCGGTTTTGATACCGCCGCCATCGAGCTGCTCCTTCCCACGTACGGCGAATCACTCGGCTTGCGTGGAAAGATCTGCACTCATTGGACACTGAACCCACATCCGACTTTGATTCCCGCAATCGAGTCCGGGTGGATTCAAAGTATTCATTCCTTCGGCGGAGAGTTAGGAATGGAGGATTACGTGGCGGCGCGTTCTGATGTCTTCTTCACGGGTAAAGACGGCTCGCTGCGTTCCAATCGAGCCTACGCCCAGATGGCGGGATTGTACGCGACCGACCTCTTTATCGGTTCTACGCTCCAAATGGATGGAATGGGGAATTCTTCCACAATCACTAAAGGGCGCCTTGTAGGTTTCGGAGGCGCTCCGAACCTCGGAAGTGATCCACGTGGTCGACGACACTCAAGCCCAGCCTGGCTCAAGATGAACACCAATCTCGCAGGAGGCGGTCGCGGCCGCAAGTTAGTCGTCCAAATAGTGCAGACGTTTCGCGAGGGAATGCAGCCTACATTGGTCGGAACGTTGGACGCCGAACAAATCGCTCGCCCCGACGGTCTACCCCTCGCACCGATCATGATTTATGGCGAAGACGTCACCCATGTGGTCACCGAAGAGGGAATCGCTTATTTGTACTTAGCGGAAAACATTCAGGAGCGGAAAGATGCCTTGGCTGCCGTTGCCGGCATAACGCCGATCGGTTGTGAGGCATCGGCCGATCGAACCGCGGAGCTACGAACAAAGGGTGTTGTGGCATTCCCAGAAGATTTGGGCATTCGACGCACCGATGCCCGCCGAAGCATGCTAGCGGCAACAAGCATCCGTGATCTAGTGGACTGGTCGGCCGATCTATATCGGCCCCCGGCGAGGTTCAGGAAGTGGTGATGAGAACCTCGAGCCTTCACGTCGTCACAGCCATCCATTCGTTCGGCACAGCGGAATACCTTTCACAAACGGTCGTGGATTCGCTCCTAGAAGAATGCGATCTCACTCCAAAACCCGGACTGGTGGATGCGCGAGGAGCAGGATCTCACCAGGACATGGACTTGGAACTTCTACGACGATCGGCAAAAACGCTGCGTTTAACATTCATCGAAATTGCCCGAAGAGCAATCGGGGAGGAGCCTTCCCTTTCTCTACGAGAGGATCTCGGTGAAATAGGTCGACGTGGGGAACGAAGAATGATGGCGGCGACAGGTGGAACGAACACTCACAGAGGAGCGATATGGACACTCGGACTGTTAACCGCTTCTGCCGCATCTTTGTCGCAAGAGCATTGGTTAACCCACTCGATTTGCGATCGCGCATCGGAAATCGCTCGTCTTCCAGATCGGCATGTCCCAAATGATGTGAACAATGGGACATTAGCGTGCCGCCTCTATGGAGTGACGGGTGCACGCGGAGAGGCTCAGGAAGGGTTTCCGCACGTACAGCTGGGCTTGGTCCGACTTAACCACGGGCGCAAGAGCGGAGAAAACGAGCGGGTGGCGCGAATTCATGCTCTGCTTGCAATTATGGCTCATCTTGGGGACACCTGCATTCTTCATCGGGGAGGGTTTCAGGGGTTGGAGCGGACAAAACAGGGCGCACAACAGGTGCTAAATGATGGAGGGATATCCAATCCGATAGGAATGCAGTCTCTAGCGAGGTTAGACCGGATGTTACGCTTGATGAATCTTTCACCAGGAGGCAGTGCCGATTTGCTGGCCGCTGTCCTGATGTTAGACCGCCTCGCTACCGTGAATGGGAGAGGCTGATGGTCGAGACGTTGTTGTTCGAATTCCCCGCGGGTCCTGAAACTCCGGCCGGACGATCTCGAGTCGGCGTAGTTGGTTCGGGCAATCTTGAAATCCTGCTTGAGCCATCGCCAAACAAGATGTCCGTGGTTAAGGTGCGAACTAGCGTCGGGGGGTTTGCAGAGCAGTGGAAAGCCGTATTGGAGCGTTTCTTCTTGCGTCACAAGGTGGCTGTCCTTGTCGAGATCAATGATTGCGGCGCGTCACCTCCAGTAGTTCTCCTTCGTCTTGAGCAGGCTTTAGAGGAGGCTCGCAGATGACTCGAGACTCCTTCTCTGAGATGGATGCGCGAGAACGTGCCGCGGCATTGCTGGATCCGGGTACTTTCCGCGAATTACTGGGGCCGTGGCAACGATTTGAGTCGCCCCACCTGGAGCGACAGGGGATAGTTCCCCAAAGTGATGACGGAGTCGTGGTGGCTCGCGGAGCTTTGGCTGCGGTTTCGGCCGTAGTCATTTCCATAGAAGGAAACTTTCAAGGAGGGTCAATTGGGGAAGTAGGCGGAGCAAAGATCGCCGGTGCACTGGAACTCGCTCTAAGGGATGCCAGCATTGGGCGCCCGGTCCGTCCTGTTCTCATCTTAGATACTGGTGGAATTCGAGTTCAGGAAGCCAATCTCGGTCTTTTGGCAGTGAGTGAGATCCACGCGGCGATACTTGCTCTCCGGATGAGATCTAATGTGGTTGGGATAATCGCCGGAAAGATCGGCTGCTTCGGAGGAATGGCGATTGCTGCTGGTCTTTGCACCACATTGATCGGAACAGAGGTCGGGCGCCTTGGCCTCAACGGGCCAGAGGTTATCGAACAAGAAGCTGGAATGGAGGAGCTCGATTCCAGCGATCAACCGGGCATTTGGGAGATCTTCGGCTGCCGCGCACGCAAATCCCAAGGACAGATTGACATGTTAGTGCCGGACTCGGCAGCCGACATTGCTTCCGCAGTTCGCTCCGCCTTTGTACATAATGACACCTTCCGTAGTCGGACCACCCTAACGAAGTTCCAGAACGATGAATTCGTATGACAGCCAACATCAAGACACCGCCGATTCCAACTGCTCATCTCTGGCTGGAAGTGCTTACTGGACAAGCCGCAAGCTATTCGTCTGTTCCGTCGGTTATTTTTGCCGACGCCCAACTGGATGGCAAGCCTTTCCGCGCCATAACAACCATTCCTAATCCGCGCGCAATCTTCCCCCGAGCTCGTGCTGGCGAATTTGGAATTGAGGAGGGTGCGGCGGTCGCTGATTGTGTTTTGTCAGTTTCAAGTTTGGGAAGGAAGCCGCCAATTGGTTTACTCTCCATTATTGATGCACCCGGTCAGGTGTACGGGCGTCGCGAGGAAGAGATGGCTCTTCACATAGCGCTGGCTGCCGCAGTTGACGCCTACGGTACAGCAAGATCTCAGGGACACCCAGTCGTCGCGCTGATAGTAGGCAAGGCAATTTCGGCAGCTTTTTTGGCTCAGGGCTTACAAGCCGGCAGGATCTTGGCTTTAGACGGAAGCGAAGTTGAGATTCATGTCATGTCCAGAGCCTCGGTCGCCCGTTTGACTCGGCGCAGCCCCAAAGAGGTCCAAGAGCTAGAAAATCAGATCCCAGCGATTGCCCGGAGCGTTCAGGCCTTCGCATCTCTGGGAGGGATCGATCATTTGATTCCGTGCCGATCGCTCGAATCCCCCTCAGAAAAAGATGTCCAACGAGTTCGAGATGCAGTTGCGGAAGCATTCGAGGAGCTTCGAAGAAAACCACGCTCGCCGGTTGATCGCCTCGATCACCCGCAAGCAGCAGCTAGTCGGACGAGCTCCCGCGAAGTCCGCCGGGAATTGGAACGGCAGTGGGATTTATCCTGCGATGCTGAAGATCGACAGGTCGCAGCGCCTGATCCAAATGGAAAAATGTCTCACTCGCGTACCTTCAACGAGAACACATAATGCCCGTAACTTTTTTGTTCCCAGGACATGGCTCCGAACACCCTGGAATGCTAAGTTGCTTGCCTTCATCGCCCGTCGTACAGGAAGTCCTAAACAGCGCTGAATCCCTCCTTAGAGTTCAGTTATCATCGCTCGATACGGAGCGCGCGTTAGTTCGCACAGAGAACGTGCAGTTAGCATTGTTCATCGTTGGTGTCGCTGCCGCGCGATGGCTCGTCTCGAACAATATCCGGCCGCATTTCGCAGGCGGGCACTCCATCGGGGCATATGCTGCTGCCGTTACAGCGAACGTTCTAACTTTTGAACAGGGTCTACAGCTTGTAAAAAAACGCGCCCAGGTGATGGTCCAATTCGCTCCGCGAGATTGTGGTATGGCGGTTTTGGCCGGAGCGCCACTCTCGGTGCTGGAAGATTTGGTCGGGAAGCAAAACCGCGCTGCGGGTCCCATTTTTGTAGCCAACGTAAACAGTCCTGAGCAGATTGTTGTGGCAGGCAGATTGGCCGAACTCAACCAGCTTCTCGAAAACGCTCAACACTCCGGTCTTCGACGAGCACAGCTCCTCAAAATCTGCGTGCCGTCGCATACACCGTGGATGCAAGCGGCCGCGGAAGCGATGTTGCCGACTGCGAACTCTATGACAGTTTCTCCCTGTTCGGTGCCTTGCTGCTCGAATATAAGTGGCAGACTTCTCTACCGTAGCGTCGAAATTCTAGAGGATCTTGTGTGGGGAATCGCTTGCCCGGTCAATTGGATCGACTGTATGAGCGTCCTTCGGGAGGCAGGATCTCACTTCTTTTTGGAACTGCCGCCAGGGAATGTACTAACCCGAATAGCCCGCAGCAGATTCCCCGAATGCCGCTCTATGGCTTTCGACGAGACCAACATTGGCTCCCTTCGCATCGCTTCGCTCGATGAATAAGCCTCTTTAAACACTCAGTGCTGGACGTCAAAGACCAGAATTTGTGCCTCTTGTTTCTCTTTTGCTGGTACTCCAACGTAGTATTTATGCAACTCTGGCACAAATCGGGCAGTTTTCGCTCCCGGCTTAGTTGGAATTGTTGCGATGACCTCGTAATTGTCAGCACTACGCTGGTCGACGACAGTGATCGCGCCTGCCCCGCCCCCTCCGGACAGATAGAGACGATGATTGGCGGAATCGTAAGCCAGATCGTCAACATATTCCGCGACATCGAGGCTTTGGATCTCCTCGCCCGTTTGTGTGTCCAGAACAACCAGCTTTGAGGGCTTGCGCGTAACGACAAAAAGCCGATGCGAGGCTTCATCGAGCTGCATTGGCACGTTTTGGTCCCCTGCCTTGATTGTCCACGTTGCGACTACTGCACGTCGCTTACGGTCCAATACCCCGATTCTGTTTATGCCAGTCATATTTACAAATAGGCGATTCCCCGTCTTTTCGATTGCCATCGATTCAAGCCGATTGGTGTCGAGTTTGACATCTGCTAGTTTTTTGCCGATAGTTACGTCCACAATACTGATGAGGCAGAAAGGCGTGTGGCTCGCGCGACCTCCATTCACGATGTAGGCATACTTTGTGATTGGATCATAGACATAAGGATCGGCATCGATGCTCAGTTTGGTGTGGCCGATTACTTTATAGGAGTGGGAGTCGAGAATCGTTACTTCGGAGGCCCCACCGTCTACTACGAGCAGCTTCCCCAATTCGGGAATAGCTACGACATTATGAGGCTCGGCAAAACCTGTAAGGGTGCGAATGTGCTTATCTGTGCGAAGATCGAACAACTCGATTACGGGATCTTCCTCCGACGTTGCGAACAGCCGGTGACCTTTAAGATCCACCCCGAAGTGATCCCACTTGCGGTTGACCCCAGGCAGGGAAATCGTTTTTGTCAGATGCAGCGGCGCGGCCTGTTCAGCAGCAGAGGCAAACGCCGATACCAGTATTAATGCGAAAATGCGTGAGACGTTCTTCAGCATCTTGGGTGAATACCTTATGAAACGAACTTGGAGATTTGTCGGGATAGTATATCGAAGGCCATGCCGGGAGTCATTGTTTGTTTCCGGCACACCTTTGACTTTAGACAGCTAGAGCAGCACCAAAAGATCAGGAACCCAATGGAGTTGAAGTGGGACTGAACACTCACGATCTCGTATGGATCAGTGCCGGCTGCGATTTGCTTCGCCCCCCCACACCGAAGTGGGCAGTGGTCGCCCTCGGTCGATGTCCAGTACTGGTTGTACGAAGAGCGAAGGCGCCTATGGGGTGGCTAGCCGTCGGCATTCGAGGGGAAAATCGCCAACAGCGTCATGGAGCCGTGTTGCAGGAGAGGGATGTGCTCTCGTATCGGACTCCTGAATCTCTGGTCGCGGAGCAAGCGTGGAATAGGTCATCGCATTCGATAAGTGTGGCAGCAGTGGAGTCACTTCGCTTAGTCGCGGATCTCGCCGCTTCCGAGGGTATCCCCTGGGGCGTTGCGGGGAGTGTTGGCTATGAATTGGCAACGGGTTCACCAGTGACAATGGAGAATAGTGACCTCGACATCATCCTCAGAGTACAGGTTCCCGTATTAAGCTCTCTGCAGCGCTTCTACGAGAAGCTTTCAATGGCTCCTTGCAGAGTAGATGCCCTCATCGAAACTCCTATGGGTGCGGCTTCGTTGGAGGAATTCGTGCGTTGTCCCGAGCGTTCCTTGATTAAAACAGATTCTGGAGTACATCTCTGTGCACTCGAATATTATCGGTGACTCGGCGAGCATCGATTTTCTTGTTCTCAAACCAGGCCGTAGTCAAGCAGCGCGCTGGCGCACGTTCCGGACTCGTCGTGCTGAATATGTGTGGAGATACGATTTCTGTTGCCGCACGCCTCTCAGTTTGGGTGCTATCTTCGGACACTGATGTTAACGGAATCAGGAGATCAGCAGAATTATTTTTGTGGGTGAACGGCTTAAAGGAACGTTTTCAATGGAAAGTCCCGGAAGTGAG
Organism: Acidobacteriaceae bacterium; assembly: GCA_025462785.1. Classification (GTDB taxonomy): domain Bacteria; phylum Acidobacteriota; class Terriglobia; order Terriglobales; family Acidobacteriaceae; genus JAOAPG01. The sequence goes on along the minus strand of JAOAPG010000112.1, from coordinate 1,001 downwards.
ATCGGGACTCCTGGCCTACCCGGATTAGCGTCTAGAACTTGGTCTTTGATGAGGATGGTTCCCGGCTTAGCACCTCTCTGGTGCTCGTTACATCTCAGGCAACATTGCCGGTGCGCGGAAGTAACTCGTTCTTTCGTAATCTCACATGTTCCGAACTCGGGTGTCACAGTGAACGAAATACCACCCAGTTCTCGGCACGCGGCCACCATTGCCGGACCCACGTTACTCGTTTTGTTAGTCTCGCTCCTACTGCTGAATTGTGCTTGTTCGGTGGCTTTCTCCGGGAGTGCTGCTACTCCTAACCCCAGTGCGCCTACGAGTCCGGCTCCCAATGTGAATTCATTTCCCGACTTGCAACGAAAAAAGGGGTGGGCAGGATCAGCTCTACTTCCGACGGCTTACACCGTTTGTTCGACGTGCAATCCAAGTGAACCCCAAGCCACATAGTCGATGACTCAACAGGTGAGCACTCCGTCCCTCAGCGGGAGCTCTATGCAGTTAGATACCGGAGGTCAAACTGCGTTCTCCGATATCTTGTGGAATAACCACCTCATCGCAGATTTTTCGCCGCAAGGCATTCCTGACCCGGATCACTCCATAACATCCACTCTTCACAACTTCACCTATGATGTTTACTTTTATTCGACGAATTTGTCCGCGTCCCAAGCCCTCGAGTTCGATATCAATCAATTCGTTGACGGCCAATCTTACGTTTGGGGACACGAATGTCGAATAGCGGGCGGCAATGAGTGGGATATCTGGGACAATCAAAATAACGCATGGATTCCTACCGGTATAGCGTGCACTCCGGCGAACAATGCCTGGAACCACCTCACCATTCAAGTACAACGAACCGACCAGAGCCAACTCCTATTTCAATCGATCACTTTGAATGGACAAAAGTCAGTCCTCAATCATTCCGAAAATCCGACACCCAGCAACTGGCACGGTGTGACCATCAATTATCAGCAGGATGGAAATCGCACACAGGAACCGTACAG
>JAOAPG010000093.1 GCA_025462785.1 Acidobacteriaceae bacterium | reverse complement strand
GCTGAACAACCGCACCTTTCCCATCCCGGAGCCGATCTACCGCATGCTCAGGTAGTTTGGCGACTTACAACCAGCCCACATTCAAAATCGCTTTTCTCGGCGCGACGACTCCTTCACAGAAAGAAGGGACCGCATGCACACAGTTCGGCGCAAACTCGTCTCGGTGTTGTTTCAGTTGTTCGATCTGGCGCTGATGCTTTGCTCGTTCGCTGCCGCCGCCCTGATTTCACTGCACCGCCGACACCCCGGCAACTCACCGCTGGAGCTGCTCTCGATGCGAATCAGGCTCTCGAGCTTTTTAATATTCACATTGATAGTAGTGGTTTGGCATTTCATATTCGAATCTCTGCATTTGCATGATTCGAAGCGCATGACGAGCCGGCGCGGCGAAATTGCCGACGTCATTAAGGCCGCCATGCTTGGCACGGTGTCGATTGCGCTGGCAGCGATTCTGTTTCGCATCAACCTGATCACCAGCATATTTCTGCTTGCTTTCTTTGGGATCAGCACTACAGCGGCGATTGCAGTCCGCGTAGCCGTACGTAGCTGGCTCGCAAGCATCCGCCGGGCCGGGCGAAACCGGCGATACATGCTGATCATGGGCACGAACAAGCGGGCTTTGCAGTTCGCGCACAAAGTGGAATCCAGGCCTGATTTGGGGTACCAGATGATCGGCTTCGCAGACAATCCAGCAGCCGTGAGCAACGAGTTTCGCAGGAGTGAGTACCAGCTTGTCTCCGATCTCGACGAGTTGCCCAATTTTTTGCGCAGGAATGTTGTGGACGAAGTGGTGATGGCGCTGCCGATACGCTCGTTTTATGAACACGCGTCCGCCATCGCCATCGTTTGCGAAGAGCAAGGTATTCTTCTTCGCTCCCTTAGCGACCTGTTCGAGACGCGAATCGTGCGGCGCAAAACCGAGGAGTTTGAGGGGGACTACGTCATTACTTACTACAACGGCATGTTGACCGACGGCTGGGGCGTGATCATGAAGCGCGTCGTCGATTGCTTTGGCTCCTTTATTCTGCTGCTGCTGTTGGCGCCTGTCTTCCTCGTGATTGCGGCGGCAATCAAGCTTTCATCTTCCGGGCCTGTCTTCTTCGTCCAGCAGCGACTCGGGCTGAGCAAGCGCAAATTCTTCATCTACAAGTTCCGGACCATGGTCCGCGACGCCGAACAGATGTTCAACCAGGTGGAGCACTTGAACGAGGTTACCGGGCCAGTATTCAAAATCAAGAATGATCCACGGGTCACCTCGATCGGGAGAATCTTGCGAAAGACCAGCTTTGATGAGTTGCCGCAGTTGGTCAACGTGCTCAGAGGCGATATGAGTCTGGTCGGCCCCAGGCCGCTGGATGTCCGTGACTATGAGTTGATGGCGCAAAGTTGTCCTGACTGGCAGCGCTGCCGGTTCAGCGTCAAGCCCGGTATCACGTGTTTGTGGCAGGTCAACGGCAGAAACTCCTTACCTTTCGAGCAGTGGATGGAAATGGATCGGCAGTACATCCTAAACTGGTCACTGTGGCTCGACCTGCAGATCCTCTTCCGCACCATCCCCGTCGTATTGAAACGCTCTGGCGTGTAGCCTCTGCCCATACCACCAAATTCATCTCGTCAGCTTTAGAACCGCGTAATGGAATGCCGTAATTCAGTGCCGACCTTAACAGAAGCCGAGAAGCACCAGCTCCTGCAGTGGAATCAAACCGGCAGGTCCTTCTCGGAAACGCTTTGCCTCCATGCTTGCTTCGAAGCAGAAGTTGAGCGCTCGGCCGATAAGACCGCCCTGGTCGATGCTGGTAAGGAATTTACGTACGCGGAGCTAAATCAAAGAGCAAATCGCCTATCACATCTGTTCCGCGCCGAGGGTGCCGGAGCCGGAGTGCCTGTCGGCATCTGCCTGCCGCGCTCTGCGGAATTTTTCGTATCCGCTCTTGCGGTGTTGAAGGCGGGCGGTATCTGTGTGCCGCTTGATCCCGCCTATCCATTTGAGCGCCTTCGGTTCATGGTTGAGGATTCAGCAGCCCCCCTGGTCGTTACTCGCCAAGAACTCCTGCCACCAGGCGGACTGCCAACAACTCATGCTATAGACGCGTCAGCTCTTGACGAAATGCTTCTGCATCACCCGGAAAGCAACCCTCAATCCGACATAGAACCCGAGGGCGTAGCTTACATCCTGTACACCTCAGGCTCGACCGGTAAACCCAAAGGCGTACTTCTGACGCACGGGGGGCTGACCAACTATGCTCTCAGCGTACGCGAAATCTATTCGGTTGGTGCTGGCGACCGGATACTGCAGTTTTCGACATTGAGCTTCGACGCGTCGTTAGAAGAAATGTTCGCCACGTTTTTTGGCAGCGCTACACTTGTGCTCCGATCACCGGAAATGTCGCACTCCATTCGAGCGTTTCTGGAAGGCCTTCGGCGTGACCGCATCACAATTCTCGACCTTCCTACCGCGTTTTGGCACGAATGGGTCAATCAGATGACGAGCACTGACGATCCGGTGCCACATTGTTTGCGTGTGGTCGTCGTTGGGGGAGAGAAAGCCTCGTCCTCGGCCTTCTCGACCTGGACAAGGCACGCCCCCCCGCACGTTCGCTGGCTCAATAGCTACGGACCGACGGAGACGAGCATCTGTGCGACTATCTACGACCCGGGCAGCCTGCCTGCGAAGGAGCCCGATGCGATCGTGCCTATCGGCCGTCCGGTCCCGAACATCCGCGTGCACATTGTTGACCCCTCCTTCAACCTTGTCCCGATCGGTGCTCCTGGAGAGATTTGCATCAGCGGTATTGGAGTAGCTCGCGGTTACCTGAATAGACCCGATGCCACCCGGGAGAAGTTCGTACCCGACCCGTTCAGCGGCATTCCCGGCGCGCGGTTGTATAAGACAGGTGATATTGGCCGTTACCTGCTGGACGGTAACATCGAATACCTCGGCCGTACCGACTATCAGGTGAAAGTACGCGGGTTTAGGATAGAGCCAGGCGAAATTGAGGAGACTCTCCGTGCTCATCCCGGCGTACACGAAGCTGTCGTAATTGCGCGCACGAACGCTAGTGATACGCATCTGATAGCCTACATCACCCCCGCGCAGGACTCGCCAGCGAACGTGAACACGCTGCGCGATTACGTGAAACAGCGCCTTCCGGAGTACATGGTGCCTTCTGCATTCATGGTGCTGGATAGTATGCCACTGAACGAGAACGGCAAGGTGGACCGGCGGTCTTTACCGGAACCGGCAGAAGAAGTACTAGCTGTAAGTGTCCTCAAACCGGCGAACAAGCTGGAAAAGAAGCTGGTAGAGCTGTGGGAGGAATTGCTGCACGTCAAACCGATTGGCACAGATCAGAATTTCTTCGCCATGGGCGGACATTCGATCATTGCCGCACGGCTGATGTACCGAATTGAAAAGACGACAGGAAAACGGCTTCCGATTGCGACACTGCTCGAAGCGCCGACTATTGAGAAACTCGCGGATCTGCTTCAGCGGGAGGAATTCGAACCGCGCTGGTCATCGCTGGTTCCAATCCAAACCAGCGGCGCGAAACAGCCCCTCTTCTGCGTACATGGTGTGGGCGGGAACGTGCTAGGGTTTCGCGCCTTGGGGCGGTACTTCGACCCCGAACGACCGTTCTATGGCTTGCAGGCGCGCGGGTTGAACGGCATTGAACCCTGCCACACGCGAGTCGAAGACATGGCCGCGGATTATCTTTCTGAAATCCGCACTGTGCAACCGCATGGACCCTATCACATCGGCGGCTTCTCATTCGGGGGACTTGTGGCGTTTGAGATGGCGCAGCAATTGCTCGTACAAGGCGAGGGTGTCGGTCTGCTCGCGTTGCTCGATACTTACGCCGACAAGTCGGACGCGCTGCTCCCACTGGGTCGGCTGCTCATCTCGCCCGCCAAAGGGGAGTTCCTGAAAGCATCCGCTGTCGGCCTGGTCCGGACACTCCGGTGGAAGCGGCGCTGGTTGAGCTTGCCCGAGAACATCAAACGCGTGCACACCAGTTGTTCTGCTGCGGCTAGCCGCTACAGATTGCGTCCATACGGCGGCCGCATAACTCTCATCTGCACACGTCAGACTTTGGTCAGAGCGCCGGAATATAACTTCGCCGCTTGGCGGCAGGTTGCGGCCGGGGGCGTCGACGTTCGTGTCATGGAAGGCAATCATGGCGATATGCTCGGGGAAACGCTGGCGGAAACGCTGGCGGAAACGCTCAAGAAGTGCCTGGACTCCAGCTCGCTAATAGATAACACCGTGATGGTTCCCGCCACGAGTGCGGTACCAACTTATGTGTCCTCACGCCCAAACGTCGCCTGAAAAACGCTGGAAGAATCCCGATGTCATCTACTCGTTCTGCCTTTTCGTGGATCAGTAAAGGAAGCGCCGCGGTTCTGGAGAACGGACTCGTATCTGGTTCCAACTTCATTATCAGCATCTTCTTAGCGCGATGGCTTTCACAACCGCAATACGGCGCGTTCGCGTTGGCTTTCAGCATCGCACTGCTGTTATTCCTCGTGCATTATGCGCTCGTGCTGGAACCGCTATCTGTGTATGGCGGGGCGATGGCAGCGAGCTCTCTTCGGCCCTACCTCAATAGTTTATTCATCGTACATGCGTCAATCTCAGGCA
>JAOAPG010000079.1 GCA_025462785.1 Acidobacteriaceae bacterium | reverse complement strand
GTGCTCGAATTTAATTGCCGCTTCGGTGATCCGGAGACGCAGCCGATTTTGATGAGGCTCGAAAGCGACCTCACTGAGGCACTCGAAGCTTCGATCGAAGGCCGGGTTAGCGACGGCGATTTTCGCTGGTCGAACGATGCGTCTGTATGTGTGGTGATGTCTTCTGGCGGATATCCCGGTACGTTCGAGGCTGGCAAGAAGATAACCGGCATTGAAGACGCTGACAAATTGGATGGAGTGAAGGTGTTTCACGCCGGAACGACACAAAGGGACGGAGACTATTTTACGGCGGGCGGGCGCGTGCTGGGCATCACGGCAAGAGCTCATGACCTGGGCAGCGCTATCGACCGTGCCTATGAAGCTGCTTCAAAAATAAACTTTGCAGATGCGCATTGCCGCAAAGACATTGGAGCGAGAGCTTTGAAAGTGAAGTAGCGTGACCGTGGTTGTTGCGGAGACTTCGTAGATCTTTTGGATCGTTGGTCCTCAGGATGACATATAGGGGAAGAAAGTTCATGAGCAACCCAGTAGTTTCGATTGTGATGGGCAGCGATTCCGATCTCGATATTATGCGCGAGGCGGCGACGGCACTCGAAGGTTTCGGCATCGCTTACGAGATCGATGTAACGTCGGCGCACCGTTCGCCGGATCGAACAGCCGATTATGCTCGAAAGGCTGCCGGTCGCGGCATTCGGGTGATCATCGCGGGCGCGGGTGGCGCAGCTCATCTCGCGGGAGTGATCGCGGCACACACGACACTGCCAGTTATCGGAGTGCCGATTTCCGCCACTTCCTTGAATGGCATGGATTCCTTGTTAGCTACCGTGCAAATGCCTGCGGGCATTCCCGTAGCCACCGTAGCTATTGGCAAGCCTGGCGCGACCAACGCAGGAATTTTGGCCGCACAAATTTTGGGAGTAGCCGATGCGGCAATAAGGCAGAAGCTCGCGGCTCACAAAGAAAAACTAGCCAGAGGCGTCGAAGAGAAATCCAGAAAGCTCCAGTCCTCGCTAGTAAAATGACCTGGCTTGCGTGACGAAATGTTTTCGCTCTAGCTACAGCTCTAACCCCTTCAAATACTCTCGCAGCGGACCGCCCAGATCGTCTCGCTTCAGCGCGAACTCAACCGTAGCCTTGAGGAACCCGAGCTTATCCCCCGTGTCGTGCCGCTTGCCTTCGTACACATAAGCGTACATTTTTTCTTTCTTGAGCAACATCTTCATTCCATCGGTAAGCTGCAGTTCGCCTCCGGAACCCAGCTGCGTAGCTGCCAATGTCTCAAAAACCGTCGGAGTTAGAATGTATCGACCAATAATCGCCAGGTTCGACGGAGCCTTCTCCATCGGCGGCTTCTCCACCATGTCGAGCACTTCAAAAAGCCGCTTATTTCCATCCACGGGTTTCACCGCAAGCACACCATAAGCAGAAATAGCTTTGCCCTCGATAATCTGCGTAGCAACCACCGAACACTGCTTCTCTTCGAAAACATTCATCATCTGCTTGAGGCAGGGCACTTCAGCATCGATCACGTCATCCGCCAACAAAACTGCAAATGGCTCGATCCCGACAAGTTCTCGCGCGGTAAGCACAGCGTGTCCGAGACCCATTGCTTCTTTTTGCCGAACATAGGCGATGTAGATCATGTCGGAGATCTGACGCACGACCTTCAGCAGATCGGTCTTGCCGCGCTCCTCCAACATCTTTTCCAGCTCGTAGCTGACGTCGAAGTGGTCTTCGATGGCCTGTTTGCCGCGTCCCGTAATGATGATGATCTGATCGCAACCCGCAGCCACGGCCTCTTCCACGCCATATTGAATGATCGGTTTGTCGACAAGCGGTAGCATCTCTTTAGGCTGCGCTTTAGTCGCGGGCAGAAACCGCGTGCCCAGGCCGGCGGCTGGAAAGACAGCTTTGCGAACTCTCATCTTCATTTGGACATCACCTTTTGGCGTCGATCAAACGGCTGCCCTATGATTCTACCTCGGCTTGGTCGGTTGGTTTACCGCTACAGAGTGGGACTGTCATCCCCCAGCATGGCTTTGCGGATAAGTTTTAGCGGCACCGATCCCTGCTGCATGAACCGGTTATGGAATTCCTGCAATGTGAACTTATCGCCCGTTTTTTTCTTGTAATCTTCTCGAAGCTTCATAATTTCAAGCTTACCCAGCGTGTACACAAGATAAGTCGGATCGGAAGTTCCTCGCTTCGATTCCTCGTCAGCCACTGGCGGCGGCTGGTAACCCTGTTTGACAAAGAACTCGCGCGCCTGGTCGAGAGTTATTTTCCCAGTATGCATTTCAATCCCGACGATAAAGCGGGCATCACGCAAAAGTGCGTCCTCTACCTGACCCATTCGCAATTTCAGATCGCCGTTCCCGTAACCCTCATCCAGCATCATTTGTTCAGTGTAATGAGCCCAGCCCTCCGCGTTGCTACCACAGTACAAGAGCTTGCGGGTCTTCGAAGGCGCCTGTTTGATCCACAAAAATTGAACGTAGTGTCCAGGATAGACCTCATGAACCGCAGTGCTGATGATCGTTCCCCGATTGAAGCTCTGCATCCACTGCTCGGCGTGTTCCTTCGTCCAACTCGGGTCCACAGTCGTGACGTTCATCAACGCTTCGGTAGCCTTGGTTTCATAGGCCCCGGGCGTGTCCATTGATGCGGTGGTCAGAGCCCGCTCAAACGGCGGTGTTTGCTCGACGATCGGCGGCACGGTGGACGGGATAGTGACGATCTTCTTGGCGACAATATATTCTCGTAAGCCACCGAGAATATCGCGGAAGCTTTGCAGCAATTGATCGGGAGCAGGATGATCCTTCTGCAATTCGGCAAGCACTTCGAGCGGGCTTCGCTTAGGATCAATTTGCGCAGCAACTTCTTTCAGGAGCTGCTGGTTGCGCTTCAAATCGGCGTACCCGATTTCGAGAAGGTGATTGAGTGGAATATCTACCATTTCATCGTAGAGCAACTTCTTGCTGTAGTTGTCCGCGCCCAACCGGAAGTCTCCATTCGATACGGGCAGCAGATCTTTGCGTACGAAGCTTTCGTATTCCGTCATTGCCTGCACGACGGCATCGTTCGCGACCTTGAAATCGGCCAGTAAAATGGGATCTTTCACTGCGGAAAAAGCGTCGGGAACATCTTTGCGGAAGAACTCTATCTCATCGGGGAGCTGCTGCAACGCGACTTCCGTGTAAACATGCGGCGGATTCTTAAGATTCTGGCGCGCCGTGTCGAAAAGCCTGGGCATCTCGCGTTCCCGGGCAATCACCGATCGCAATCTGTCCTCGGGCGAAGCGAAGTTTCGCTTCATGATGACGAACACTGCATTGCTGACCGCACTCGAATAATAATCCGGGTCTTTACGCCACATCTGAATTTCTTGCAATTCCAGCAGTTGCGACCGTATGGACCCTTGCAGTATCGCAAGGTCTCCAGCGGTTTCCTCCGGCAATGTCGTTTTATCTATCTGCTCGAACTTCCCCAGGAAACTTTGCAGTCCGGAAATCTCCTCACCGACAAGAGCCTGCGAGAAATCCTCCAGCTTGTTGTCATACTGATGAAATCCCGCCGCAGTACCTTCCGTTGGTCGAAAGCTGAAGTAGAAATCGAAGTATTGATCGACCAGTTGATTGAAGTTGGCGAGAGCTTCTGACTGCGTGCCCGATGTTTGGGCGTTCGAATTAAGGGAAATCAGCCCGAGCAGCACAGAAAACACGGCGAGAACAGCAGGATATTTGGTCATTTAGGTCCAAAGGTCCAAAGTGTTAAATTGTGTGGTTAAGCGGTTGTTAAGCTATCACAAGTCCTAATGGAATTGCAGGTTGCGTTCCAGCAAAGCCCTACGAGAATTTTCCTACGAAGATACAGGAGATGAAAGCTCCTCGGGAGAAAGGTCTTCGAGAAGATTCTGTAATTGCAACAAAACTTCGTCGGGACGAACCGCTTTCGAGGTGAATTTCAGAACTCCATCTGGGGAGAACTTCGCGCTTCCGTGTGAAGCGACAAACTTCGCCAACCTTTCCGGGTCAATCAGCGCATTTTGCCGGAATTTGATACTGACAAGATCGCGCTTGCGTTCGATAGTTGTGGCTCCCACACGCATGGCCAGCAATTTCAACGAGGCATAGTCAAGCAAGTGCCGAACGGGTGCCGGCGGATCACCGTAACGGTCCTGAAGTTCCGCGCCGACGTCGTTCAACTGGTCCTCGGTTTCGATACCGGCAACGCGCTTGTACATGCGGAGACGCTGGTTTTCTTCCGTGATGTAATCTCCCGGAATTCGGATGTTCAGCCCGAGATTGAGCTGCATTTCGCTCTGCTCGGGTGGGGCTTCGCCTTTCATCTCACGCACTGCATTGTCGAGCATCTGGGTGTAAAGCTCGAATCCAATGGCTTCAATGTGACCGCTTTGCTCACCACCCAGCATGTTCCCTGCGCCTCTGAGTTCGAGATCAAGCGCGGCGATTTTGAAGCCGGCTCCGAGATCGGAAAATTCTTTCAAAGCGGCGAGGCGTCTGCGGGCAATTGGCGTAAGCTCGACATCTTGCGGTACTAGCAGATATGCATATGCGCGACGATTGGATCGGCCAACGCGCCCTCGTAATTGATAAAGTTCGGAAAGTCCCAGGCGATCCGCGCGGTTGATCAAGATCGTGTTGCACAGCGGAATATCGAGACCATTCTCAATGATCGTTGTTGCTACCAGAATGTCGGCTTCGTGATGCATGAATTTCAGCATCACTTTTTCCAGTTCGCCATCGGACATTTGGCCGTGGCCAACGAGAATTCGCACACGCGGCACTAGGGCCTGCAGCTTCGCCGCGATCTCCCAAATACTCTCAACGCGATTGTGGACGAAATAAATCTGGCCACCGCGGTCGAGTTCCTGCTCAATCGCCGATTGAATTAATTTCTCATCCCAACTCGCCACCACTGTCTGGATCGCTATGCGATCTTTCGGCGGCGTCTCAATCACGCTCATGTCGCGCAGTCCGGTCAACGACATGTGCAGCGTACGTGGAATCGGAGTCGCCGACATGGTGAGGACGTCAACCTCTTTCCGCATCTGCTTCAAACGCTCTTTGTGACGCACTCCGAAGCGTTGCTCCTCGTCGACGATTAACAATCCCAGATCCGGGAATTTAATGTCTTTCGACAAAACGCGATGCGTGCCGATGAGAATATCGATCTTGCCGGCTTCGACTTTCTGCAGAATTTCTTTTTGTTGTTTCGGCGTCCGAAAGCGGCTGATCATCTCAATCCCGACGGGGAACGCCGCAAAGCGCTGCTTGAACGTTTCATAATGTTGGAACGCAAGAACGGTGGTCGGCGCCAAGACCGCTACTTGCTTGTTGTCGCTGATTGCCTTGAAAGCCGCGCGCATCGCCACTTCTGTCTTGCCGTAGCCTACGTCGCCACACAGAAGCCTATCCATGGGCATGGACGATTCCATGTCGCGCTTTACATCTGCAATCGCATAGTTCTGGTCGTCCGTCTCGTTGTACTCGAAAGCATCTTCAAACTCACGCATCCATTCATTGTCATTAGCGAATGGGTGTCCCTGGGCGGTTTTTCGCTCGGCGTAGAGCTTGATCAGCTCGTCGGTCATGTCTTTCATCGCCTTGCGAACGCGAGCTTTCGTCTTCGACCAGGCGGCAGTTCCCAGATGGTTTAGCGCCGGTTTCGTACCTTCCGACGAGCGATATTTTTGGATCAGGTCAAGCCGCGTGAGCGGAACGTAGAGCCGCGCTCCCTCAGCGTATTCCAGCAGCATGAACTCGGCATTGCCATCGCCCTGATTGATTTCCTTCAATCCGAGATATTGGCCGATTCCATGTTCAACATGGACAACGTAATCTCCCACCGCGAGATCACGAAAATCCGAAAGAAACGCCGAGATCTTCGATTTGCGCCGCTGCGGACGTGTCGCGACGGACTCGGACTCATCGAAAAGATCGCGCGATCCAAATATCGTGAGATTCGCATCCGGCAAGACCAAGCCGTCAGGGATATAAGCTTTGACCAGCGTTGTTGTGAACACTTCTCCTGCAAAATACGAGGTCTCATCGGCGAAGCTCTCGCCACTGCGGGTACGGCTTCCTAGTCGGAAAGATAAGCCGTATTCGGAGAACATTTCGGCAAGTCGTTCCACTTCGCCAATATTCGGGACTCCAATCAACACTCGTCTCGAGTCTGTGACCTGCTTCTTCGCTTCCTCAAGCAAGCCCGGAACCGAGCCATGGAAGCGGGGTGTTGGTTGGGAGTGAAAACTCACAGCTTCGGAATCATCGCCGTGCTCAATGCCTAGATAATCAAAATCCGCGCCTGGAAGTTCGGCCAGCTTCGGCCACCAGTCTTCCGGAGTGACATAGAGATCAGAAGGCCGTACTAAATTTCCAATTCCGCTGCGCTCGTGGATCTCCCCAATCCGCGACCAAACCTGGTCGAATTCTTTTTTCAGACTCTCAGGCTCATCGGCGATAACGGCGGCGTGAGGCAACAAACTTAGTAGATCACTGTCCGCACCTGCCACTGGTGCATAGAATTCCCAGCCAGGAAAAACCGTGACTCCGCCCGAGCGAACAGCCTGTTCGACCACTTCTTCCGCTCCCGTAATTCGCCTTCCAGAGAGTCGTGTGTGAATCGCGCCGAGAAGTTCTTCGCTAATCGGAGTTTCCGTTAGCGGCAGAAGCAAAGCCTCATCGACCGGCGTCGAAGACCGCTGAGTTGCGGGATCGAACTTCCGAATCGATTCCACTTCGTCTCCGAAAAACTCGATTCGCAGTGGCCGGTCCGCTTCCGGCGAATAAACGTCGAGAATGCCGCCGCGCAATGCGTATTCGCCCGGCATCTCGACCACGTCCGAGGACGCATAGCCGACCGTACTCAGATGACGAAGTAGAGGTTCGGTGTCGATCGTCTCTGCTCGCCTCACGATGCGAGCTAGATCGGCATAGTACTCAGCAGATCTCAGGCGGAGAGCTGCTGCAGCCACGGGAGCGACGACAATAGAAGCAGCGCCGGTTGCAATTTTCCAGAGTGCCACCGCGCGTTCTTCCTGGATCTCCGGATGTGGCGATAGATTTTGGAACGGCAGAACGTCCCGGGTCGGAAGCGAAACGATGGCTTCCTGATCTGCGCCCCCCATGAGTTCCCCAAACGCTTGCAACACGGGAACCAGCTCTTCGGCAGCGCGATTGTCGGGTACGACAACGATGAGGGGACGTCCGAGTGCCTTTTGTAGCAAAACCAGCATCAACGCTTTCGCGCTGGGGATGAGTCCAGAGACACGTATACGTCCCGTGTTCTCTCGAAGGCGGGAGACTACACGCGCAAAAGCAGACAGTTTTTCCGCGTCCGCGAACAGATCGCGAACGAAAGGCAAGACCATTGCTCTCTCATTTTATCAGGGAAAAATTTAAAGCGAGTGGAAGAGGGGCTTCACTCCGAATCAGCTCGCAGCAATGGGCGAGTCAGGCAAGTCGGTCCGCCACCGCCATTGATGCACAACTCCGAACCTCGGAATGTTCTCACATCAAATCCTGCGTCTCGGAGCTTTTGATTAGTTTTGAGATTTTCTTCCAGCGCAAGCAACCGGTTGCCGCCAAGTGCGAGTACGTTGCAAGCCAAAGACTCTCGTTCGGAATGATCAACTTCAGTCAAGCGAAATCCCCGGGTTTTTAAGAGCTCTACGGTTTCAACTGACAGCCAAGGCAGATCGACAATGGCTGTCTTCTCATCCAGCAAGCTGACGAGCGACATCAAATGCAGGCAAGCAGCAGGTCCCGTGCTGTACGGCAAAGACGCTGAGATGACTTCAACACCTTCGGGGGCGAGAACTTTTCTTAACTGACGGATTCCCTCTGCATTCGTGCGATAGCCATTGCCGACCAGCAGAGTCTTCGAGTCCAGCCACACGATGTCCCCAGCCTCACTCGTTCCCGGAGAAGCAATTTCTCCCAGAATCTCAATACCCAGAGATTCACAGAGTGCTCGGTGATACTGGCCTTCTGATGCCCGGGGCATCTTGCCGGGATTCATGACGATCAAACCGAAGTCCGTGATCAGCGAAGCATCGTGGGTGTAAACAGCATCCAGCGTTAGATCTGGAAAGCTTGGCAGTTGAATCAACTCAGCGCCAGCAATCTCCAACTCGCCGCACAATTCGTCATGTTGTTTCTGAGCTGCAGCGAAATCCGGCGGACGCAAAAATCCTAATTCGCGCCAGCGGCTTGCTTGGTCGTCACGATCCCATCCAGCCGATTTTGGCGAACAAACCATGACGCGCCGCAAAGCTGACGTCATGGAATGTCCGTTAAAGGCGCCTTCCGCTAATTTGGGGATACCTTGTTCTGAGGTTGTCAATTTTGCGACCATACTTCCGTTCAAGAATCTAAATGGGCATTATGGCAAAAGCAATCTGGGAAGGAACAGTTCTTGCTGAATCGGACAAAACTGTCGAAATTGAAGGTAACCAGTATTTTCCCCCAAGTGCAACTCGCACAGAATTCTTCAAGCCGAGCGCAACTCACACTGAATGTCCATGGAAGGGCACGGCCAGCTATTACGATGTCGAAGTTAACGGAAAGCGCAACCACGACGCTGCTTGGTACTATCCCGAACCGAAATCGGAAGCAAAGAAAATCAAGGGCTACGTGGCGTTTTGGCGAGGAGTCAAAATAGAGAACTGATCGTGCGAATGAAAAGGGACGGAGAGCCAAACTCTCCGTCCTGGTTGATGACTTCGATCTTCACTTTGAGCTGGTACTTGACTCTGTCTGTGTCGCTTCGCCCCCAATGGCCAAAGCGTATTTTTTTCCACCGAAGCGAATCTCAGATAAGGTTCTGCTTCCATCTGGATTGTTCTTCAGCACGGCTGCATTGTTATTCGGCGAGCTTTGCAGATTAATTACCTGGGCTGGTGTCGTCGCAACAACTTTGCTGCCCTTTAGTATGCTCAACTGAACATTGGCGCCGGTGCCATCCCACTTCAGGTTATAGTCGCCGGCTTTGAGTGCCTGGCCGTTCACGGTGACTTGGTCTAGCACTTGGAGCGATCCCTTGCTCGCAGCGAAAACACTGGTGGTTAACGACAGAGCTGCGCCCAATAACAAGCTTTTCGAAAGATTTATAGTTTTCATGTAACTCCCTTTTCTTTCCCGAAGTCGTCGGGAAACGGTTCTGGGCGGCCCACTAGCTCTCCTGAAAGACTTGCGTTTATACAGGAAAGGCCTACAATTCTGCCTCGGGGTTAGCACGAAAAAGCGTCGGCCGCAAAGCCGCGAGTTTCTGCCTCAGGGATTGCCGTCACCAGGCCGCCAAACCAAGAGTGATGACAGTCCCTTAACCCCTGAAAATTAATTCCGGGCTCTTCGGACAGATTCTGTTTTCCATCCGATCCAACCATCGCGTGTAGATACGTTTGCTTTGTTCTAAAAGTTCCGTTGCACCGGAACTCGCTTACTTCCCTTTGGACGCGGATATCTTCTCGTTGTTAGCAAGCCATCTTGTTCCTAAGTAAACACGTCACTCGACAGAATGCGAGCTTGGAAACAGCAGAGGTTTTCCAGTGTCGAATAAGCCGCAGTATTTGGACTAAGACAGCTATGTAGTCAAAACTCTTGCATAGCGCATCACCGCACCATGCTAGAAGAGAATCTTAACGCGCCTTTTTATTCCGTCGCGCAGTTTTCCTTTTCGCGCTCGCGTTTAACAATACGGTGACGTGTGCGATTGCAGCATTGTCGGTCCCCGTGCCTTCCGGAGTCTTGGCTTTAATCCCGATGCAATCCTCCGCAAGCGCCATCAACTTCGCAACACGAGTTCGAATGGCCTCTGTATGAGGCCCAATTTGCGGCGAAGCCAAAATCAGAGTGGAATCGATGTTAACCACAGAGTACCCGGCTGCTTTGACGCGCTTCAGAGCCTCCGCCAGGAACACGGCTGAATCTGCGCCCTTCCATTTCGGATCGGATGGAGAAAAAAGAGAACCAATATCAGGAGCGGCAACCGCGCCGAGCAGCGCGTCGGTAATAGCATGCAGAAGAACGTCCCCGTCGGAGTGGCCGCCAAGGCCTTTCGAATGCGGCAGAGTGACTCCGCCAACCACGAGAGGAATGCCAGATTTAAATTCGTGAGAATCCCAGCCGTACCCAATGCGAATTTCAGGTTTCAAGTTTCAGGTTTCCAGTCGTGTCAGTTCGAAAGTTATCTACGCAGATAAAACTCCGCTAGGTCCATATCCGCTGGAGTCGTAATCTTTATATTTTGTGGCGAGCCCATCACCACGGCCACTTTGTGTCCCGAACGCTCCACCAGCGATGCCTCATCCGTTCCCATAAAACCATCCGCACCCGCCTCGTCGAACGCTTTTTTAAGCACATCGTAACGAAATCCCTGCGGAGTCTGCGCCATGACCACGCGCTCGCGTGGAATCGTTGTCGTGATGACAGCACCTTCTGCCGTACGCTCAACCTGTTTCACGGTGTCGACCGCCGGATAACCCGCAATTGCCGCCCCATATTTTTGTGCTGCTTGAATTACATTGCGAATGATCTCTTCAGTGACAAGTGGACGAACAGCATCGTGGACTAACACAATGTCTTCGGAAGTGGCGGTGAGCGCCGTAAGCGCGTTCGCAACCGATTGCTGCCGATGCTCTCCACCCTCAACCAGTTGAATCTTTTTCGCAAGCGCGTCCTTCGCCTCCTTCTCGAGGCGGTTGCGGAATCCGACTATTTCACTTTTGCGAAGCGCAACAGAAATTTCGGAAACTTCCGGGCTGGCAGCAAATTTGCGCAGAGTGTGTATCAGGATCGGTGTCCCGTTCAGCTCGGTGAACTGTTTCGAAGGCACACTTTTCTTAGCCCTGGCGCTCGAAGCAGCGGACATACGCGTACCTAGTCCAGCCGCCGGAATAATTACAAAAACTTTCATAGCAGGGCGCTTAGTATACGGGGGAGGCGGAAGCAGTTCAAATCCCCATGTCCTCAGGAATGCGTGGTGGAATTGAATCGGGCTCACCCGGGCAACTCACCTTCCATTCGAGCCTTGAGGAGCCAGGCCGGTGAATTTGCAAGCACCTTGAGCAACTCTATAGTGCATGCCCAGCAGTACACCTTTCCTCGTCCCATGTGTACCGACTAAGACTGGCCTTTCGGCCCTTTGCGCACCTCCGGAATGCGGTCCAGAATGGATCGTAGATCAGGCTCTCCCCAAAATGACCATGTCTGCGCCCCACACCTTTGCTGCCCCCGTCAATTTAATTCCCTCGTCAAAAAAAGCTTCCGCTCGAGCTGCGCTTATCGATCTTGATGACTCGAGCCGAAATCTTATTTCCGAGTGCTTCCGCCAATTCGGTGTTGACCCCGTAAGCATAACTGCCGACAGCGGACGCCTAGGCCGGGAAAAATTCGATGCCTGTGTAGTAAAGATAGCCCCTGCCGCAGAGCCGCTCCTCGATTCAGTGAGAACGTCGCGCTCTAACAGCCGCATGGTTGTCTACGGTCTCGGAGGCAGTGTGCAGCAGGCGATGAAGTTTTCAAAATATGGCATCAATGCCGTTTTCAACGAGCCTCTCGATCGGCCGTCAGCCTTGAAGTTAGTGCGCTCGACGCAAATGCTCGTCTTCCATGAATTTCGCCGCTATGCGCGCATTCCGGTTATCACGGAAGTGTCGATGGTCGTGGGAGGAAAAAATCGTTTTGTGGTAAGCAGTCAGGAAATCAGCGCGGGGGGAATGTCGATTAAGAGCGCTGAGGAAGTCGCCGCTGGTCAGTCAGTCGAGGTTTCTTTCGCGCTGCTTACTCTTCCGCGGGTGTGGGTTCGTGGCACGGTGAGCTGGCGCAAACCTGGCAACAAGACGTTTGGAGTCCGCTTCGATCCGCAAGACGAGCGCCGTCTCTTAGTCAAGAATTGGGTGGATGCCCACCTCGAAGCTGGCATTACTCCTCCTAAATAGTTTTTACATTCAGTTCGCTCTGCTTTTGGTTTTTGAGCTTTAGGTTTTTGAATAAATTCCCAACCTATCTTGCTCCAGAGTTGTCACACCTTCCACAACTCTCGTACCAAACTGCATCGGGAGATTCCTGTATTGCCGCGTAGGTACATCCGCGTTACTCTTCGGATAATCAAGCAAACAAACGACGTTCAGGACTGATTCAATGCTTAAGGCGAATTTACAGCACTCCTTGGAGGAAACGGTATGAATTGGGATCGCATTCAAGGCAAATGGAAACAGATCGTAGGCGCGGTGAAGGCGCGCTGGGGTCAGCTTACCGATGATGATTTAAATGTAATCGCCGGGAAACGGGACCAATTGATTGGCAGAATCCAAGAGAGATATGGCATTGCAAAAGATGAGGCGCAAAGGCAAGTAGAGCTATGGCTTGCATCTCTACGTGACGAAGATTTCGCTAGAGAGGCAGATACGGAACAGAAAGAAAACGCCAACGACAGCATGTTCGAGCGAAAAGCCAGTTAATTTCTGCGGAGTTCGGGAGCCGGGCCCTCCGGCTCCTTGGCAGTCTCCAATCTATCTCAGCGCAGCCTGAGAAAGTGCAGTCGCGCGCAGCTAACAAGATTTACTGAGATGTCCCTTGGAAAAGCGGCCATAATTGATTTCCAATGACGCGGTATAACGCGAACGCACTTCCTGCGTCCGATACCTGACGAAACAACAATTCTCCTCTCCCATCTCCATCCGCATCAACCGCGTCGACGAGTTCTACCCGCGCCGACACATCCAGATGTTGAGAGTCCGTAACGTTTGCATACACCTTGTGCAACTCTGCGTAAATGTCTTCCCGGGCTACGAGCGTCACCATATACTGCAAATCGTTCGTCGTGCCTGCGCCCTCTTTGGATTGCTGCGGCACACGAGCATTCGCCATCAATACCAGTACTGGTTCATTACTATTCGAGAGATCAAATACTCGCAGCTGGACGTCTTTGAAGTCCAGCTCTGGCGCTTTTGCGGTCTTGTTCGAACGAGTTCCTGGACGAGTAGGACGGGTAGTATGCTCGGGCGACGATCCACCGGTCGTCGCGGCCGCCAACTCTTTCGTCCGAGCCTGCACTTCGATTGTCGCGAGTCCAAGCATTTTCTTTAGGAATTTCTGCTCCTCTTCCGGTTTCATTTGGTAGTTGTACGGACGCGGCTCAGGGCCGTCGGCATCGGAAATCGCTGGGAAAACCTGAGTGCCAGCGGGGAAGCTGGTCGAGTACATCGGCGTGGAGGCCGCCGTCGCCTTCACCGGGGAAGAAGATTTCGCAACTACGGGCGGAGTTCCAACTTCGTCTTTTTCGTCTTCCGGTTTGGATGTGGGTTTGCCGCGTCTGAGTGCCGGACGATTTTTGTCTTCTGGCTCTTGAGCGGCAACAGACGAATTGTCCGATGAAGGTGTAGTCGACGCAGCGGTAGGAGAAGACACTGGTGCGCCGCTTTGTGTTGGCGCGGTTGATGGCGAGGCTGATCCAGCAGCGCCTGGCGAATTAGATTTTGAGTCTGGCGATTTTGTATCACTTGACTTCGAACCCGTTTTCGAGTCAGACGCCTTTGGATCTGAGGCCTTCGTTTCTGGTGATCCCGGCTTCTCCGGCCCCCCTCGTCGCAGCACTGGCCGCGCGTCCGCATCTTCTACAGGGGCCTTCGTGGCAGCAGGTGCCTTCTTCCTTGCCGCTGCTGCCTGAATCTCCTCCGCCGATCGCCAGCTGCCTTCCGCAATCCAGGTGTTATTCCCGTGCAATGCGCCTTTGACCGTAAACAGTCCTTGGGACGCGCCGCTCTTCACGCCTTCATAAACCGTGTCCGAGTAGAGCGCCATAGGCACGGGCGCGGCTTTGTAAGCGCTGGCGTCATAGAATTCGCCATCGATCAAAATCGCAATTGGGACAAGTCGAGGTTTACCTTTTGGCGAAATCTCGATCAGCCCCAGCGCGCGCGGCTGTTTCTCCTTCTTTGGCTTCGACGCAGACTGACCGGCTATGATCGGAATGGCCAGCGCGAAAAGCGAGACCAAGATGACGATACGCCAGGCGGTGGGGTATAACGATGGACGTAATCGATAACGATAAGGAGAAACTTGCATGACTTCCCTCGACAAAAAAGCTCCTGAAAATGGTTTAGACGTTAATGATAAAGCCCCGGAGTTCACTCTGCCCGACCAGGATGGTAAAGATGTGTCACTAAAAGCGCTCCGCGGCAAGTACATCGTGCTGTATTTCTATCCCCGGGCCGATACTCCCGGATGCACCATCGAAGCCTGCGAGTTCCGCGACACCTACAAGAAAATCGAGAAGACCGGAGCCGTGCTGCTGGGCATTTCCCCCGATACCTCGAAAGCCCAAAAGAAATTCGAAGAGAAGTTCAGCCTGCCCTTTACCTTATTAGCCGATGCAGACAGAGAAGTCTGCAATCAGTACGGCATGATCGTCGAAAAGAACATGTATGGGAAAAAAGTAAAAGGCGTAGCCCGGACAACCTTCATCATTGGTCCAGATGGCAAGATCAAACACGTCTTCAGAAAAGTAAAACCTGAAGGCCACGCAGAAGAAGTGCTGGCCTATTTGAAAGAAGGGCGAGGCGCTGCGTGAGTAACATGCAAAACAGGTAGGGAGAGCTGCACTCGGCTGTCCATCCCGACAAATTTCAGAATCAATTTGGCCCGTTT
The DNA here is from genome assembly GCA_025462785.1 of Acidobacteriaceae bacterium. Lineage (GTDB taxonomy): Bacteria > Acidobacteriota > Terriglobia > Terriglobales > Acidobacteriaceae > JAOAPG01. The sequence goes on along the minus strand of JAOAPG010000079.1, from coordinate 12,115 downwards.
TAGCGGCGCGCGCACTCTCGCAAGCTATTCCACTGCAACAAATGACAAAGAACCTAAAGAAACCTATACCGCGGGCCTTTTACAATCGCGACCCTCGCCTAGTTGCTCCTGATCTTCTCGGGAAAATTCTTGTTCGTCGTGAAGGCAAAAAAACTCTCACCGGCCGCATCGTCGAAGTGGAAGCCTACCTCGGCGAAGATGATCCCGCAGCCCATTCTGCGGTGGGACGAACCCTACGCAACGCGGTCATGTTCGGACCGCCTGGCCATGTCTACGTTTATTTCATCTACGGCAATCACTATTGCCTGAACGTCTCCTGCCTGCCCGAAGGAATAGCGGGTGCAATCTTGTTTCGTGCGCTCGAACCGCTGCAAGGAATCGAGGAGATGGCGAAAGCGAGAAACATTGTGGTGAACAATCCGCGCGACTTGCGGAAACTGACGAGCGGTCCTGGCAGGTTGGCCGAAGCCTTCGGTGTGAGGCGCGTTCGCGATAACGAAAAAGACCTTACCGATCCGAAATCAGATCTTTGCGTTGCTGATGATGACTTCCGCCCCTCGCGTATCAGTACAACCGTGCGTGTTGGCATCACCAAAGCTGCGCATCTGCCTTTTCGCTATCTGATTGCAGATAACGAATTCGTCTCCGGACGGCGGACGCGATCGTTGAGTTTGTGATCCTGGGAGGGGCGATACTACTCTGAGATTCTCGGTACGGTGCTAGCCTGTAAAGAAGTGTAAAACCCATCTAGGTGCACTTTCCTAATGCTAGCTTAGATATGCAGGCCGAAACTCTACGGAAAACAACACTCCATGAATTTAATGAAGCATTTTGTTCTCATCCTTGTGCTGGTATTCTCCTTCACCCTCTCTTGTTCTTTGGCCAGTTTTGGCCAGGAACCGAAGCCAGTTGCTTCGCCGAATACTCCGCCTCCGGGACCCGCACAAAAATCTGAACAAGAAAAGGAAATTGAAAAGAAGGAGCAATCGCAGCGGATTCTAGGAGTGGTCCCACAATTCGGAGTTACAAGCCGCCATGACGCTCCACCTCTGACACCTGGAGGGAAATTTCATTTGTTTACAAAGGCAGCGTTTGACCCAGTAGAGTTCGGACTTGTCGGACTGCAAGCTGGCATAAGTCAGGCCGAAAACGAGTTTCCGAGCTACGGACCGGGCGCCGAAGGCTATGCCAAACGTTATGGAGCTGCATTTGCCGACGAGGTTTCCAGTGGTTTCTGGAGCAATTTCTTCTATGCGACATTGCTGATGGAAGATCCGCGTTATTTTCGGAGCGGTTCAGGCACTATCAAGCGCCGAATCGGATATGCCGTCGAGCAAGAATTTGTCTGCCATACTGATAAAGGTGGCCGTTCGTTCAATTTTTCAAACGTATTAGGCGCATTTACCAGTGGCGCGATCTCGAATGTCTACTATCCACAAAGTGATCGCGGTGCCTCCCTTACCTTGAGCCGAAGTGCAATCGCTCTCATGTACGGCAGTTTGGGCGGACTAGTAGATGAGTTTTGGCCTGACATTAGCCGCGCACTTTTCAAAAAACACAAGAAAGACGGACCGAATCCATAGGGACCTGCGCGAGTCATAGATACGATTCATGTCGCCGGACCTGAAAAGTGGCGATTCTGGTGATGACGAGAGTCACTTCAGTATCGCGGCGGCGAGGACCATCACTACATCGAATTGGCGAGTGCCTGAACATTTGTAAAAGCAGGGATCCCGCGACTGGGTTGATCGTTCTTTTTGAGAACGATGATGCGGCGCTCGGGATGTCAAGCTATGCGAGGATGAAGGAGAAGGCGACCGATGATGGGTGGACAGCCGAGGCGGCTGTCGCTACGTGTGCATAGCGGGAATTTTCCTAATCTCTCGCGCGATTCTTGATCCAGATTGGGGTGCCTACGAAGTGGAAGGCGTCTCTTATTTGATTCTCTAAAAATCTTTGATAGGCGAAGTGCAGTTTTACTTTACGGTCCGTGAATAGGACGAAAGTTGGCGGCGAGACTGCTGCCTGGGTCATGTAATAGATTCTGACTTGTTGCTTCGCGGGCACTGATGCTCGCTCAAAATCGACGCGCTTGAGGAAACGATTCATCTCCCCTGTGCCGATGCGCCTGCGGCGCTCGGCTGCTACTTTTTCCAGCATGGGCCAGATCTTATCCGTGCCAACTCCGGTTTCTGCCGACACAAATAGCACCGGGGCGTAGCTTAGGAATTTCAGTCCGTAGCGCAATCTTTCTTCGTAGGCAGCTTTGTCGCCGGGACGTTTGCTTTCTTGCATTCGCGCGGCTTTCGATTGGCCGACGGGCTTTTTCGCGCCGCTGATGACCAAGTCCCATTTATTGACGACGATGATGACGGAACGCCCGCTCTCGTGAGCGTAACCGGCGATGGTCGCGTCGAGCGCGCTCACACCCTCGGTGGCATCGATCACCATCAGCGCGATGTCCGCGGCTTCGAGGTGCTTGCGAGCCATGACGACGGAGAGCTTTTCCGCCATGAGGTGAGTCTTGCCCTTGCGGCGAATGCCAGCGGTATCAATGAAGCGAAATTCTTTGCCATCGTGCTCGACGATTTCATCCACGGCATCGCGCGTAGTGCCAGGAATTGGAGAGACGATGGCGCGGGATGTTCCCGTGAGGCGGTTGAGAAGCGTGGACTTGCCTACGTTGGGATGTCCGATGATGGCGACTTTGGTTTCTTTTGCCTCGGCTGCGGCATCGAAGTCCTGCTGCTCGCGATTCTCCTCGGACGCAGGTTCCGAGGTTTCGAGGTCTAAGGTTTCGAGTTCCGAAGTTTCAACTTTCGAGGATTCAGAGAGGCCGTCTCTTTTGGATTGTTCTTCTTGCTCTGCTTTGACATCCCTCGCCACTTTCTCGGGAGAGCGGACTTTCGCGTCGGTCGGTTGCGAGGTTTCGAGTTTCAGCGATTCGAAGATCGCGTCTAGGATGTCGTCGGTTCCGCGTCCATGCTCGGCGGAAACAGGGAATATTTTTCGAATGCCTAAGCGGTGAAACTCATCGATGAGGCGCTGCTGCTTGTCCGTATCGATTTTGTTTACGGCGAGAAATAGCGGCTTGCCTCCGCGGATTAGTAACCGCGCGAGATCAAGGTCAGGGGCGGTGAGTTCGGTGCGTCCGTCAACGACCATGATGATGGCGTCGGCTTCTTCGAGCGCGACCTTCGCCTGGGTGAAAATCGCCGCGGGTATGAGACTCTCGTCATCGGGAATAATTCCGCCGGTATCGACGATGCTCAGGCGTTGTCCTCGCCATTGCGCTTCGCCGTAGAGTCGATCGCGTGTGATGCCCGGTTCATCGCCAACAATGGCGCGTCGCGATCCGACGATACGGTTAAAGAGAGTGGACTTGCCGACGTTGGGGCGGCCAACAATAGCGAGGACGGGAAGCCCGGCGCTCGCGGGAGCGCTCATCGAGTTGGATCGGATTCTGGTCATAATGGTCGTTGATCTTTGGTCGTTGGTCGTTGGCTATGAATCGTTGGGTGCAAGTCATTTCGCTAACGACCGACGACCAAGGGCCAACGACTTAACGGCGAGTGCAAATGCTAAATACCCGGCAAGCCCTGTTTCTACGCGGGCAGTGCCGCTATTATAGAGACTCTGTGGCTTCTACTTCGGCTTCCAGCAACCCGTCCGCCTCTGCTGCTTCCAAGTCCAACAAGCAGGACGTTTCGCTTTACCAGTTCTTCGCTCCCGGCGGTGTACTCTCGCGTACTCATCCTGCTTACGAATTTCGTCGCGGACAGCTGCAAATGGCGCAGGCCGTGGAGCAAGCGCTTGAAGAGAAACGCCATCTTATTGTCGAAGCCGGGACGGGAACGGGAAAGACTCTCGCTTACCTTGTGCCTGTGATTCGGTCGGGCAAACGCGTCATTATTTCGACCGGAACGAAGAATCTGCAGGAACAGCTCTTTCATAAAGATATCCCATTTCTCGAGCAGGCGCTTTTTCCAAACGGCAAGGGCAAGCTGAACGTCTGCTACATGAAGGGACGCAACAATTATTTATGCCGCAAGAAGCTTTACGACCTAACCGATCAGCCGGTACTCAGCGGACTTGAAGAGATTGAGCAATACCGCGCCATTGCAGCTTGGGAGCAGGTTACGAAAACGGGCGATCGGGCCGAGTTGGCTTCGCTCCCCGAGGCGAGTACGCTCTGGCACAAGCTGGATGCGCGTTCCGATACTTGTCTGGGACAGAAATGCAGTTCCTTCGATCACTGCTTTATCACCGAGATGCATCGGAAGGCGATGGAGAGCGACATCATCATCGTGAATCATCATCTGTTTTTTGCGGATCTCGCAATAAAACAATCTTCCGATCATGCGCCGGATGCGGGCATTCTGCCGGAAGTGGGCGCAGTAATTTTTGACGAGGCGCATGAGATCGAAGACGTGGCTGGCAGCTACTTCGGAGTATCGGTGAGCAATGGACGGGTCGAGGAGTTGTGCCGCGATGTCGAAGCTTCGCTGCAGCGCAATCATTTGATGTCGGCTTCGCTCTCGGGTGCGGTAAAGAGTTTGCGGGATCGTTCAATGTTTTTCTTCGCGCTTCTACCGCAGGGGAATGGGCGATTTGCGTTCGAAAATCGCCGCGAATTTCTGGAAGAAAATGGCGAGGAGTTTATCGCGCTGCAGCAAGCTTTAGGACGGTTGGGATCGGAATTGGAAAATATTTCTCCGAAACCAGAAGAAGTTTTCGCATTCTGTCGGCGCGCACAGGAGTTGCAGGCGCAATTTGGATTCCTGATGGAGTCTGAGGATCGCAACACGGTCTTTTGGATCGAGCGCCGAATGAGCGGAAAAGCGAATGTATTTTTGCAGGCTACTCCGATTGATGTAGCGCCAATTTTAAAATCCTGCATGTTTGAGAAGCTGGAATGCGCCGTGCTGACTTCGGCAACGCTGGCTGTTGGCGGGGGGTTCGACTACATGCGGCAGCGGCTTGGACTCGACCATGCGCGCGAAACGGTTCTGCCTTCGCATTTTGATTATGAAAGTCAGGCGCTGCTTTATGTGCCTCCGGATTTGCCTGACCCGCGCACTCCGCAGTTCGCAGCGAAGGCGTCAGACCGGATTCGGCGGCTGCTTGAGATTACGCGAGGGCGGGCGTTTGTGCTCTTCACCAGCTACGCACAAATGAACGATGTCTATCAGCGACTGCTGGGGGAGCTTGAATATCCGATGCTGCTGCAAGGCGATGCTCCGAAGAGTGCTTTGCTGGAAGAGTTTCGGCTCACGCCGAATGCGGTGTTGTTTGCGACATCCTCTTTCTGGCAGGGCGTGGATGTGCAGGGCGAGCAGCTCAGTTGCGTGATTATCGACCGCCTGCCGTTTGCGGTGCCGAGCGATCCGGTGGTAGCAGCGCGAGTAAAGGCCATTGATGCCGATGGCGGCAACGCGTTTTTCCAATATCAGGTGCCAGCGGCGGTGATTACGTTGAAGCAGGGATTTGGACGGTTGATCCGGTCACTGCATGATCGCGGATTGTTGGCGCTGCTGGATAATCGGATTCTGAAAAAGCAGTACGGGAAAGTGTTCGTGGAGAGTCTGCCCAGTTATCGAAGAACGACGGAGATGAAGCAGGTGGAAGAATTTTTTCGAGTGGAGTGAGCGCGGCGAAGTATTTCTACTCGGTCGATTTAAGCTGATCTAGCAATCGCACGCCATCCTCATATTTAGCACGGGGTATTAGTATCATGCCATCTTCGAGATAAACCAAAGGCACCAACTCAGTTCCGATCCATACTGTATTCTCACGAGTTTTCCTCGCGTCTATCTTCAGCTTATCGGTGCGTATTACATCTTTGCCACTATACGGCAGAAATTTTCCATAGTATTCGGTGTTGCCATTCATTGCACTCAAGGTACAAGGTACAACTATGATGTCCGGCATCTTCAGAGCAGGCTATGCGCGAGCCGCGCCTTGGAGCTGGAAGCCCGACGTTGGGAGCCCAAAGGAAAACCGCACGAGGAGAAACTGCCTTAGGACGACTCAGCACACTGCCGGACCACCAGTAGGCGACGACAACGCTTAGAATTAAGAGGCCGCCTATTGCTCCTGCGGTGTAAAAAGCTTTTTCGAACATGAAGTATTTCTCTTGGTTGTTGAGGTCCCTGCCCTGAGCCGGAGAGTATACCGCGACGAGAACCTCCTCGGTCGGATTAACTGACTAAGTGACAGTTGCACAACTTTGCATCTTGACACGCGGAATTCACGCTTTATGCTTTTGTTCCTATGACTGTGCAGAGATACGCGCGGTCAACAGACGAAAGGACCTCCTCCCGTGAAAAGTGGTTCGATTTCTAGCAAACTCTTCTTTGCAGTCGCCCTCCTCTTAACCTTCATTCTTGAGATCAGCGTTGTGCCGGGTTTCGCAGCTTCCCGATACAAAATTGGATCCAGCAATACTGTTACGGCCGACCGGCTGGTGCCGCGTCCCAGCACCACGCCTTGCGTCGTGCAACTCTTCCAGAATGTCGCCTTTGATGATTTCAATCCCAGATCTTTTTCCTATACTCCGCCGGCGGATTGTCCCGGCCCGTGGCAGAAGGTAGTTTTCGAAGGAGACTTTTCGGTAACAGCGGGCCGACAGTACGACCGCACGGCCAACATCTGGCTGGGCGCAACAAATATTTATTTCGGCACGACCGCCGAGCCACGAAGAACGCTGAGCCCTTCATGGCATGTCGAAACCGATCTCACTGATTACAGCGCGGTGTTCACCTCGCCGCAGTCTGGGCAAGCGGACATTGGAAACCTGGTCAATCAGACATACACGGGAATTATCTACGGAACGGCTACGCTGGAGTTTTATCCGCTGAGCGCAAATCAAAAGGCGCCGCGGACATTCGATGCCGTGCTGGCGCTCTCGGCTGGTCCGAATGGCGGGACTGTGGGCCTTGGGTCTTCAAGCGATACTCTCTCGCAGACTTTGTCGCTGCCGATGAACATTGACGAGGCATATCTTGACGTGCTCGCACAGAGCCAATCGAACGACGAATTCTGGTATACGTGTGTGCCCAACGATGTTGCTTCCGAGCTGCAAAGCTGCGGCAACACCGCTTTTCGCGAGACTGAGGTCTCCATTGATGGAACTCCGGCGGGCGTGGCGCCGGTTTATCCGTGGATCTATACCGGCGGGATCGACCCTTACTTATGGTTTCCGCTGGCCGGTGTACAAACCCTCAACTTTGTTCCTTATCGCGTGAATCTCACGCCTTTCGCGGGACTACTGAGCGACGGGCAGCCACATACGGTTTCACTCAGCGTTTTCAATGCCGACAATTATTTTTCGGCCACCGCGAATTTGTTGTTGCTTCTTGATCACAATGCCGACCAAGTGACGGGAGGCCTTACAGCGAACACGCTCAGCGCGAACCCGAATCCCATCGTTGCTGAACACCTCAAGAACAATGCGAAAGGTGTTAACGGTACGGTTTCGGTAACTTCGCAACGCAGCTTCGCGATTACTGGATACGTTGTTACCGGCACCGGACGAGTCGAAACGACAGTTGAGCAGGCGATTGGATTTCTGAATTCTCAGAAATTCAATATTACGAACACTGCTTACGTGCAGAACATCAAGCAATCAACCATCATCAATTCGTGGACGACGCAGACGAGCAACGCTGGAATCAATCTTACCTATGACCAGCAAACGTATCCGTTAAGCGTGCTCTACTCCTACAAAGTCAACCCGGATGGCACGTCGGCGCAGCTCGCCACGATCTCCCAGGAATACAGCGATCAAAATACAGTACAGAGGAATGGCAAGACCTTGTCATCCACAATCATCGATGACAAGGTTGCCCCAACGGATACGCTGAATTTCGATGCCTCGGGAAACTTCACGGGAAACACAGGACAAGCGAGTTCGCAGGATTTTCTTTTCAAGAATTTGTTGGGCTGCTACGACGTGACTTTGACGGCGGCGAGTAATGTGTTGACGGGTGTTTTGAAGGGCTGTCAGTAACACGGTTAAAGAGCAGCCCCCTTTCGGGGCTGCGTTGTTTCAAATGGAATGAGTCTCGCGGCGCTGAAGCGCCGCTCTTCCACGTGGAGTTGCGTTCTGTTGCGATCTAAGACTTCGTTCTTGCGGCGGATCAATGCACGACTCACATCGAAGAGGATGGCGAAAGTCCGCGGCTGTTTCCGTTCTTTTATTTTTTGGTTTCTGCGGCTGGGTTCGGGAGCACTTTCACCTCGACTCCCGAGGCCTGAGCGTCGGTGTGATAAACCCGCTCGATTGCTTTCACGAAATCCGATAGCTTAGCGTCCGGGATGTTCACGAATGTCTGCGGATTTCTGTCTGTCAATGGGAACCATGAACTCTGTACTTGCACCATGACTCTGTGTCCACGGCGGAAGGTGTGGTTCACGTCCTGCATCGTGAAATCTATCTCTTCCACTTTCCCCGGCGTGAATGGTTCCGGCTTTTCGAAACTGTGACGGAATTTTCCGCGGAACGGCTCTCCACGCACAAGCTGCTGGTATCCACCCATAATGAATGCTGGCGGAAGGACGTCGGTCTTGGTTGGGTCCTCTTCTGGTTTTTGTTCGTCCAATTTATTTTGCGGATAATCCTGAGGGTAGACGTCGATTAGTTTGACATCGAAATCAGAATCGGTACCGCTGGTCGAAACAAAAAGCTTCGGTGATAGCGGACCCGCAATAGTGACATCTTCCTCCAAGATCGGCGTTTGATAGGTCAGAACATCGGTTCTGGAATCGGCGAAGCGTTGGTCGGAGAGCATGTACTCCTGCGGCACGTCGATTGCGGTGTAAGCCACGAAGGGCACTGGTTTCGCCGGATCACTCACGTACTCGTCGAATGCTTCCGAAGAACCCGACGGAGGATCGAAAGAAAGCTCGCCATTCGCGTGAAAGTATAGTGTTTTCGCCTGAACGTTCTTTGGTGGCCAAGAGGAATATTGCCGCCAAACGTTGGTTCCGGTTTCAAAGACGTAAGCTTCGGGAAGATTTGCATTTCCCGCGCCCTTTAGATATTGCTCAAAGAAAGGGAACAAAATGTTTTTGTCATAATATTCGGAAGTTTTGGCAGCGAAGTTGACTCGACCTAGAGAGCTGCCTTCATGTCGCGCCCACCCGCCGTGCACCCACGGTCCCATGACTAGCGCGTTAAAAATTCCGGGATTGTTCTTCTCAATAGAATTGTAGGTGAGGAAAGGCCCGGCAAGATCTTCAGCATCAAACCATCCGCCAACGGTGAGCAGGGCGCAGTGAACGTTCTTCATGTGCGGCGCTAAATTTCGCGCCTTCCAATAATTGTCGTAGGTGTCGTGGTGGACCTGATCGTCCCAGAGCGCGCCATTGCTTCCCAGATAACGGCTGAGGTTTCCAATGGGTCCAACACCCAAGTAAAACTGATAACCGTCCTGCGTGCCGTAATCAAAGGATGTTTCGGTCTTGGGCGGAGTTTGAGGATGATTTTGCGGTGTGAAGAATGTGTAGAAATCAAAATTGGCCGCCAGCATGAACGCTCCGCCATGGTAGGCGTCGTCGCCCATGAACAGATCGGCCATGGGCGCCTGCGGAGAAGCGGCTTTGAGCGCGGGATGCGAATCGATGATGCCTGCCGAAGTGTAGAAACCAGGGTACGAAATTCCCCAAATGCCAGCGTTGCCATTGTTGTTAGGGATGTTCTTCGACAGCCATTCGATCGTGTCATAAGTATCGCTGGCATCGTCCACGTCTTTGTTCGATTTCTTGTTGTCGATATGAGGGCGAGACTCGACGAATGTGCCTTCCGACATCCAGCGTCCGCGCACGTCTTGCATGACAAAAATGTACCCGGATTTATCGAAGTCGTTGGAAGGGCCTAGATGTTTGCGGTAATTGTCGACTCCGTACGGGCCCACGCTATATGGAGTTCGATTGAGCAGGAAAGGATAACGCTGGGAACTGTCCTTGGGAACGTAGACTGCGGTGAAAAGACGCACGCCGTCGCGCATGGGAATCCGGTATTCGTATTTTGTGTAGTGCTCCTTGACGTTGAAATCCGGAGGGGTATCCGCCTTGTTCTGGGCAAGAGTGCTGACCGCTGCGAGCATCACAATCACAAAGGCAAAAAAGCTTCGAATCATTAGGGTTCCCTTTTGAAATGGCCGAATAGGCAAACTACAGACCCGGGGCGAGGCGAGTCAAGGAGAGCCTAAATCCGACCCTTCAATCGCGGTACAATTAAAAGTTGACTTGTGACAGGCGGTCCTCCCTGTCTGGCTGGGTTTAGGAGATTCATGTTCGAACTAACGGTAGAAGATACGTTTGCGGCAGGGCACTACCTGCGCAATTACAAGGGCAAGTGCGAGAATCCGCACGGCCATAACTATAAGATTCGGGTCACATTGGCGGGCAAGGAACTCGACCATGCCGGATTGTTGCTCGATTTCAAAGACCTTCGGGAACTCATGAAGCACGTGATCGAGCGGCTGGATCACCAGATGATCAATGACATTGAGCCTTTTACTGTACTGAACCCGTCCGCGGAAAACCTTGCCAAGTATTTCTATGAAGAGACGAATGGGCGCCTCCGGGCAGCGACAAAGGACAGGGTGAGTGTGAAGGACGTAACGGTGTTCGAGACGGACACGACGACCGCGAAGTATTCCGAGTAGTGTTGAAATCCGAGGAGCGCACAGCCACGGTTGCGCGTATCTCGAACTCCCATGCAGATTATTGAAATTTACAAGTCGATCCAAGGTGAGTCCACGCACACAGGACTCCCTTGCGTATTTGTGCGCCTCATGGGCTGTAACCTGCGCTGCAGTTGGTGCGATAGTGAATACACTTTCACCGGTGGGCATCGTATGTCTCTGGAGGAAATCTGCAGCGAAGTAGAACGGCTAAGTCCTGGGGGCGGCTTGGTTGAGATCACGGGCGGTGAGCCTATGTTGCAGGAGCGCGAGGTTGTCCCGTTGATGCAGCGACTACTGGATGATGGATACACAGTGCTGATTGAGACCAGCGGGGAGCGTCCGCTGGAACGAGTACCGAAAGGCGTGATCAAGATTGTGGATGTGAAGTGTCCGGATTCCGGGGAAGGTGGCACGTTTCGCCCGGAAAACCTGGAAGCTTTGGTATCGCAAGACGAAGTCAAATTTGTTCTAAGCGGACGCACGGATTACGAATTCGCTCGCAATTTCGTTTCGGAGCATAGTTTGGCGCAACGGGTGAATGCGGTCCTGTTCTCGCCAGCCTTCAGCAAAAACGCTACGGGTACGCGGGATGCGTCGCACTGCCTGCTGGATCCCCGCGAACTGACCGACTGGATGCTGGCGGACAACGTTCCTGCCCGGCTGGGGTTACAGATACATAAGTTCATTTGGGATCCGGCGACCAAGGGAGTTTGAGGTAAGAGTGGCTACGATTCAGGGTAAAACGCGCGCGATTGTCCTGCTGAGCGGGGGGATGGATTCCTGCGTGTGTGCAGCACTAGCCGCGCGCGATCACGAGGCTGCGGCGCTCCATATCAGCTATGGGCAGCGGACGGAAGATCGGGAGGGGCGTGCGTTTGCAGCAATTTGTGACCGGCTGGGCATTCGCGAACGTTTAATTGTGCGAAATGAAGTGTTCCGAGCAATTGGAGGATCGGCGCTGACTGATTCGAACATCGATGTTCCAGAATCCCACGCGATCGGGACGGATATTCCCGTGACCTACGTGCCGTTTCGTAACGCGCACTTTCTGTCCGCTGCGGTCAGTTGGGCGGAAGTGATAGGTGCGGAAAAGATTTACATCGGGGCGGTGGAACAAGACAGTTCGGGCTATCCGGATTGCCGCCCGGCGTACTACGACGCATTCAATTCTGTCGTGAAGACCGGCACGAAAGAGGGACGAATTCAAGTTGTGACGCCGCTCATTGCCATGCGGAAGGCGGCGATTGTCCGGCTAGGCCTTGAACTTGGCGCGCCCTTGGATTTAACGTGGTCATGCTATAGCGAGGAAGATCGCGCATGTGGAGTCTGTGATAGTTGTGTTTTGCGGTTGCGAGCCTTTCAAGAAGCGGGCCAGGCAGATCGAATTGGTTATGCCGCTTCGGTGCAATCAGCGTGAGGTT
>JAOAPG010000051.1 GCA_025462785.1 Acidobacteriaceae bacterium | reverse complement strand
TCGTCGCCGACACAATGAGTGGAGGAGGCACACCTGTCGTCAACATGGCACTCAACCCAAATTCGGCTTACAACATTCTGAAGGCGTCAATTTTTCAATGAGCGCCTTGATGGCCAATTCGGGCGTTGGCAGCGGAGTGCTCGAAGAATGAGTCCTCTCGTGCTGGAGGCTCCACCGAAGCCGCTACCGGTGCGCGCGGAGAAAGGCACTCCTGTGCCGCTTTCCTTCCGCGAGATCGGATGTGGTTACAGGCCCGGGCGCACCTTTGGACTCTCAGTCATCCTGCATCAGCTTGCCTTGCTCTTGATCGTGTTCTTTTCCAGCCGTTATGCACTCGTGCGCTCGGTGGAAACTGTGCCATTTCGGGTCGACGTGTTGCCTGTGGACAACGTGCTCTACCTGCCGACGCTTGGCGGCGGAAGCGAAGGCGCGGGCAAACGCGGCGGCGGGTCGGGTAATGCGGAAGAAATCTCATCGGGAGTGCGCGCCCGGAGCAGGAGAGGCTTCGCCTATCCTGGACCACAGCCGATGGTTTCTGATCCTCCACGGGCCACGCTTGGCATTCAGACCATTCTTCAACCTGCGCTCAAGAATCTCCCGCTGGTGCGGCGATACATGCCGCTGCCAAGCATCGCGCAGCCGCCGGCTGTGGCGGCGGCAGAGCCGCCGAAGCCGGTAATAAAAGTGCAGTCGGGCAGGCTCGCCCTTCGTCCCGCCGCGGATAAGACGATTCAGGCGCCGAAAGTCAAGTTGCCAGCCGCTGCTGCGAGCAAGGTTCCCGCGTTGGCCACATGGGATCCCGTCATGCCCCAGCCGCTTCCGGCTAAGCCTGAGGTACCGAATCCACCGGAAATTTCCGACCTGCGGATTGATCGAAAAGCTAAGCAAGGTCTGCTGGTGCTCAATGCGGTTCCTCCTCCGCCCGATGTCCCGACAAAAATCCCGCTGGTAGAAGCGCGTTCCTTGTTCGCGGTTGCTCCGGGAGAGGCGACGGTGATTGCTGATCCTGCCGCCGGAGCCAAGGGCGGGGGACTGCCTTCCATGGCTACAGGCAGCGGCACGCCAGCGGACGTCACGAGCGGGGATGCGCTCGCGGAGGCTGCTGCTGGTGCTGGCAGCAGCAAGAGCTTGGGCTCCTCGGGCAGTGGCAACAGTGGGCGCTACGGCAGCGGCAAAGGAAGCGGCTTGAATCCGGCGGGTGAAGCCGCTGGGACAGGTCGTGGGACCGCAGCTGGAGCCGGCACGGGATCGGGAGCTGAAACTACTCTGGGAAGCGGCAAGGGTGCGGGAAGCGCTCCAGGGGGAGGCGGATTTCCCGGTATCACCATCCATGGGGGCGGCTATGGAAACGGCGCCGCCGGAAGCCTGCACGCCAGCGTCACCCCGCATCGCCAAACTTCTTATGGAATGACCATCACTTCAACCGCGAGTAGCGGCGGCGGGCTTCCCGACTTCGGCATCTTTCAGAACGAGAAGGTGTACACCGTTTATCTCGACATGCGTGCCAACGACGAAGACCCCGCTCCTTCCTGGACCTTGCAGTATGCGGTGTTGCAACCGCTAGCCGACAGCGCCAATAGCGGCGGCGCTTCCAGTCGCATTCAGGGAACACCTACGCCACCCTACGCGATGCTCAAGGAGATACCGGAGCTTACCCGCGAGCTTGCATCGAAGTGCGCACACCAATTGATTATTGCGTCGGCCATCATGAACGTCAGTGGAAAACTGGAGCAGGTATCCGTGAGGCATACCCCTGACAGCCAGCTAATCGCTCCTCTGACAGAAGCGCTGAACAACTGGAGCTTCCAGCCGGCACAAATCGACGGTAAACCAGTGGCTCTCAAGATCGTGCTGGGCATTCGGTTGGCGCCTCCGGCACGCTGAGGCCCATGCAATGCATAACCGTAATATCGAACTCAAACGTCTTTTCAGAGTCCGGCGGATTCGTTTTCGTTCGTTATAACCTTGTCGGCCGTCCAAGATCTTCGTCATCTCCAACCCAAGCGCTCGATGTCAGTTGGCTATCATTGGTAAGTTTATGAGTTAGTTAGTGCCAGAAAACTAGCCCATGGCAACGAGTCCGGGAAAATCCGTTTCGATTTTTCGCGCGAATGGTGTTCGCCGTTCGCCCATCCATCTGTAAACTGAAAACCTATGGCATCGATCTCATCGGGACCCGCGGCTAAAGAAATGGCGATGCCGCAGCGCGCCGGATTCAGGAAAGTCCTGCGCTCACGATGGACCTTCTTCGGTCTTCAGATACTCGATCTGCTGACCACCCTGGCTGCATTCCACGTCGGAGCCCTCGAGGCCAATCCCCTGGTCGCCAAGCTGACCTTCTTTTTCGGAAGATTTCGCGGCGTGCTTATCAGCAAGGTTATCGCAGTTGCAATTGCGATGGGGGTAAGGAGGCTGGTATGGGTGATCAATATCTTCTATGCCGGAGTCGTCTGCTGGAACATCATCGTAATTGTTTTGTTCTCCCTAAAAGTAAAATGAGCGTTCAACACTGCTTTAGTAAACGAGCTGTCGGTCCATTGTCTGTCATTCTCCACTGCTCAAATACACGGTCGCAATCGACAGCCGCTCCATAGAAGGGCGGGCATTCATCGATGGGGAATGTGGGAGCCAAACAGCGCTCGCTAAATCAGCTTCCTTAAAGATCAGGTCGAACTTGCTGATGTGGTGAGTTATTGCGTATTGCAATGTTGTCAGCAGTGTTCCAGGTTCGAGATCATCTGTATCGACAATTTCAGGAAGCCTCTACGTCGTGGATTCTACAAATCTGGCGGAGGGAGAGGGATTCGAACCCCCGGTACCCGTTAAGGTACAGCGGTTTTCAAGACCGCCTGTTTCAACCACTCACACATCCCTCCGTGGGTGGTGCGGTTTCCTCAGTTTACAACACCAGCTAAAAGCGCCGGGATTTCATATTCGTGCGGCTCGGTTTCTCGCACTCCAACCTGGCTCGGATCTGGAGTCGAGTATTTCTTCGAATGAACAGGTAAAATCGGAATTTTGTTGCGGTAAGTTCCAAACAGTTTGAACTGGAGAACGAATGAATTACCGAAAACTTGGTCGTACCGGCTTCGAAGTGAGCGATATGGCTCATGGTCTATGGGGGATGAGTGGTTGGAGCGGTTCGGACGATCAAGACTCTCTGCGAGCATTACAGCTCGCAGTCGATCTCGGATGCAATTTCTTTGATACGGCTTGGGCGTATGGAGAAGGGAAAAGTGACGGGCTTCTGGGTCAAATCCTTGCGAAGAATGCGGAGAAGCGTTTGTATGCGGCATCCAAAATTCCGCCTAAGAACGACAAGTGGCCGGGATCATCTCAGGACAAATACACAGATGTATTTCCGGCAGATCATGTCTTCAAATACGCAGACCTGATTCGGAAGCAACTGGGAGTCGATTCCATCGATGTTCTGCAGCTTCATGTATGGGACGATACTTGGACCGATAATCCGGAATTCCGCAAGACGGTTGAGAAGTTAAAAAGCGATGGCACCATAAGATTTTTTGGTTTGAGCCTCAATCGATGGGAGCCAGCGAACGGCGTCAAAGCCATCAAAACAGGACTCGTGGACGCAGTACAGGTGATCTATAACATTTTCGATCAGTCTCCCGGAGATGAACTTTTTCCGCTCTGCGAAGAACTAAACATCGGGGTCATTGCGCGCGTGCCGCTAGACGAAGGCAGCCTCGGCGGAAAAATGACGCGCGACACAAGGTTCCCGGAGAGCGATTGGCGGTCGAAATACTTTGGTTCGGAAAATCTTTCCCAGACAATTTCGCGTGTAGAAAAATTAAAGGGAGCTCTGCCGAACTCGATGAGCCTGCCTGAAATGGCTCTGCGCTTTGTCCTTTCCAGCCCCGTCGTGAGTACCACGATTGTTGGAATGAGGGATACAGATCATGTGCGCCAGAATATCGCAATGAGCGATGCGGGATCTCTTGATGCTAAATTGCTTCAACAACTGAAAAACCATCGCTGGGACCGGAAACCAGAGCCATGGTCCGATTAGAGATGCGTCTTATCCGTTAGTGATGTTCGCCGTCAGCCGCGAATTCATCAACGTTTAATCTGCCTGCAACAATCCTGAAACACGACCTGCTCAAACTCCATAGCAATCGTGTCTTCATCAACAAACAATCCAGTCAAGGTTAATTTGGGGCAGCCTTCTGCCGAGCCCTGGACGGGCAAGCCGCTGATCTTTGTGGTTGAGGATGAGGCCGACATCGCCCGGCTGATCTGTTTTCATCTCGACAGCGCTGGTTACGCTACGCACTGGTTTCCAAGTTCAATCGGAGTCATTGAGCAGGCGATGAAGGAGCTGCCGTCGTTATTTCTGCTGGACATTATGATCCCTGGCAGCGATGGTCTTGAGCTTTGCCGGCATCTTCGACAAACCAAACCTCTTTCGGGTGCACACATTATTTTTCTCACCGCCAAATCGGGCGAGTCGGATCGTGTTAAGGGCCTCGAACTCGGCGGCGACGATTACATAACGAAGCCGTTTAGCCCGCGGGAACTAGTGGCTCGAGTACGGGCCGTGCTTCGTCGTTCGCGAGAGTCGATTCAGCCGGAAGTTTTGAATCTAGGAGAAATCGAGATTGATAGTTCCTCGATGATTCTTAAAGTCGGTGGCCGGCCGGTTCCAACGACTACGCGTGAATTCCGCCTGCTGGATTACTTCGCCCGGCACACTGGGCGCGTTTTCACCCGCGATCAATTGCTGGACGCGGTATGGTCAGAGGGCTCTTTTGTAACTCCACGTTCAGTGGATGTTTATGTGCGCCGTTTGCGCGAGAAGATAGAAGCTGACGCAGAGAATCCTTCGTATTTGAAGACCGTCCGCGGCATAGGATATCGATTTGATTCTCCTAAGTAGAAGCCCTGGTGAGTAAATAAATCGTGGGCGGATAAATAAGTTCCCGCGCGACGCAGCTAAGCGCAATTTTCGGTCAGGGTAGCGGGCTCCCGGTGCGCAATCGTTGACGAATACAAAACCTTCTCCGTGGTAATGCGGCTGGCTTTGCGAATCTCTTCTGCAATCTTGGCCAATGCTTGGTTTCTACCCGCTGGTTCTTCAGCCGCAATCACCGAACTGGCAGCCAGAGTGAAAAGTAACGCGTCCTCTTGCTTGTCGAAATAAAGCACAACTTGACTTGCTGCCATAAGAACCTCCAGTACAGATTGTGAAACCCAATCATAAGGAAAATCCAGAGTACGTTGGCGGTACTATTTTGATGCCTTACGACACAGAAGTGCAGCTGACCTCGGCGGCTTGGCTGCGTCAAGCTCTGGCAACAAAGCGGAAAGTGCTACATTTAATGGTTCATGTCGGCTCCCGAATCACGCTTCGTTAAGGCCTGCAAATCGCTGCCTGTGGACCGTACTCCCGTTTGGTTCATGCGCCAGGCTGGCCGCTATATGCCCGAATATCGGGCGGTGCGCAAGCAACGTTCCTTGATTGAAATTTGCAAGAAGCCCGAGGTTGCTGCGGAAGTCACGATAACCGCTGCGGAATTCCTGGGCGTCGACGCGGCGATTATTTTTGCGGACCTCTTGTTGCCGTTTGAAGTCATGGGCTTGCCTTTTCATTTTGAGGCCGGCGAAGGACCCGTCGTCGATGAGCCTGTTCGTGGGGCGGAAGACATTGCTCGCTTGCGTACGGATCGCGTCGCCGATCTCGGCTATGTCTCGGAAGCCGTACGACAAGTTTGCAAACATTTCGGAGCAAGCCTGCCGGTGATTGGCTTCTGTGGGGCGCCTTTCACCCTGGCCAGCTACATGATCGAAGGCGGCGGCTCACGGAACTATGTACACACTAAAAAAATGATGTATTCCTCTCCCTTCGCATGGGACGAGCTTATGCGGAAGCTGGTGGAAGTCACATCCGAGTATGCGACAGACCAGGTGCGAGCGGGCGCTGATGTCATTCAGATCTTCGATAGCTGGGTCGGCTGTTTGAGCGTGGAAGATTACCGGCGCTATGTGCTTCCGCATACGACTCAGCTTGTAAAATCATTGCAGAGAACAGGTGTTCCGGTCATATATTTCGGCACGGACAGCTCAACCTTGCTGAGTTCGATGAGAGAAACCGGAGCAGACGTCATCGGGCTGGACTGGCGAATTCCGCTGGACGAAGGTTGGGATCGGATTGGCCATGATCGCAGCGTGCAAGGCAATTTAGATCCGGTCGTGCTTTTTGCACACTGGAAAGAAGTCAAATCGCGCGCTGAGGATATTCTGAGTCGCGCGGCTGGGCGGCCAGGGCATATTTTTAATCTGGGTCACGGCATCCTTCCGGAAACGCCGGTTGAAAATGTGAAGGCACTGGCTCAGTTCGTTCAGGAGTATTCAGCAAAATCCGCCACCGTCCTTTAATGGAGCAGTTATTTGGCTATCCCGAGAAATACGGCTGTTCTCCTTCTCGCCCACGGTAGTCCTGACTCGGTGGATGAAATACCGGAATTTTTGCTGCAAGTCACCGGAGGCCGCGCTGTTCCCGAGCAAGTGATTGAAGAAGTGAAGCACCGCTATGGGTTGATTGGCCAATCGCCTCTCACTTGCTGGACACGAGAGCAGGGCGATCTTCTGTCCCGAGAACTCAGGTTGCCGGTGTACATCGGGATGCGGAATTGGAAGCCGTTCATCGCGGATGCGGTGCGGTCGATGGCTGACGCGGGGACCACGCGAGTGATCGCGATCTGCCTGGCTCCGCAGAATTCGCGGACCAGTGTCGGACTCTATCGCAACGTTCTTAACAAAGAGATCGAGAGCTGCGCCCGCAAGGACTCCTGTGAAGTTGATTTTGTGGAGGCGTGGCACGATCATCCTTTGCTGATCAAGGCATTTGCGGAAAAGCTCCTTTCTGGATGGACTGTCGCGTGTCGCGAAATGAAGACGAGAGTGCCGGTTATTTTTTCGGCGCATAGCGTCCCGCAACGAACGATTACGGACGGCGATCCTTACGAGACGCAAGCGAAGGAAACTGGAGCATTGGTCGCCCGCGAGGTATTGCTCGAGGAACACGACTGGAGTTTCGCATTCCAAAGTCAGGGTATGTCCGGTGGCCCATGGCTTGGCCCGACGGTGGAAGAAACTATTCTCTGTCTCAAAGCCCAGGGGCATCAATCGGTATTCGTTCAGCCTGTCGGATTTCTTTGCGATCACGTGGAAGTGCTTTACGACATCGATATTGCGTTCCAGCAATTTGCCAAGGCAGAAAACATCGCCCTGTACCGCGCAGAATCTTTGAACGGATCGTCTCTGTTGACGGCAGCGCTGGCCGATGTGGTTCGCTCTCGATTGAACGACAGTCAATCATGAAACGGATCGCCATCATCGGTGGTGGCATTTCGGGACTCTCGGCGGCGTTCCAATTGGAAAAACGGCAGCGTGCCGGAGCTCCAATCGAATACGTTCTGTTCGAATCCAGCGGACACCTAGGCGGCGTCTTATCTACGGAACGCGTTGAAGGGTGCATCCTAGAAGCGGGTCCTGATTCATTCCTTACTGAGAAGCCGTGGGCCACCGATCTCTGCCGCGAACTCGGGCTGGGCGATCAACTTATAGGCTCTAACGATTCCAAGCGGAAAACCTACATCCTCGTAAAGAACAGATTGGTCCCGATTCCTGACGGCCTGATGTTTATGGTTCCAACCAGAATCATGCCCACCGCGTTCTCGCCTCTGTTTTCTTTTAGAACTAAGTTAAGAATGGCGCAGGAGTGGTTCAATTCGAAGCCTTCGACTGAGCTCGTGACTGAGAACGACGAGTCAGTCGCGTCTTTGGTCGAGCGTCATTACGGCCGAGAGATGGTCGATCGGCTTGCGGACCCACTCCTTTCTGGAGTGTATGGCGGTGTGGCGAGTGAACTCAGCGTTCGCGCGGTTCTGCCTCGCTTTGCAAAAATGGAAGAAGAATACGGCAGCCTCGGACGAGGGATGTTGGCATCGCGAAAAAGCAGAAGCAATAAGACTTCGAATCCAATCCCCAGCTCGTTATTTACGTCGCTCAAGGGCGGCATGCAGCAGATTGTTGATGCTCTGATAGCCCAACTTTCGCCGTCATCGCTTCATATCGACACTGCGGTTCACTCTCTTGAGCGAAAAGATGAAAGATGGTTGTTGTCCTTGGAACATCGCACTGACCAGTTTGATGCCATCATTCTTGCTACGCCTGCCAGCAATGCCGCGGCACTCTTAAGAGGAGTACATGGCGACCTTTCGGCTGAATTGGCTGGCATACGCTACAGTTCTTCCGTGATCGTTAATGCAGTTTACGATCGAGCCGTGCGGTCGCAACTGCGGCGAGGATTTGGCTTCCTGGTGCCTCGTAAGGAAGGCAAAAGAATCCTGGCAGTCACATTCGTGCATAACAAATTTGATGGCCGTGCTCCTGACCATCGCGCACTCCTCCGGTGTTTCCTTGGCGGTACGGGCAATGAAGCCATTCTCGAAGTGTCAGACGACGAGATCCTCCGGATCGTTCGAAAAGAACTCCAGCAGACGCTCGGAATTTCCGCTGCTCCGCTTTTTACTCATGTCCACAAATGGAAGAATGTCATGGCTCAATATTCCGTGGGCCATCTGGACCGTGTGAAGAGGATTGCGAGTTTTCGACAACAGTTGCGTGGAGTTGCCCTTGCAGGTAACGCGTACGGTGGCATCGGGATTCCGGATTGTGTCTGTAGCGGCGCAGATGCAGCTGCTGAATCAATAAAGTCGGTTGGGCTAGATCAGCCCGTGTGAGACTCGGCGCTGGATCATTCATCCGAAAAACAAATCTGTCACTGAGCAGGAAGTTCGCAATCGAACAGGCTGCGATCGCGATGGCATTTGCCAACAGATAGTTCATGTGCATCGACCCTGCAAGCACCCGCATCAAGGCAACGTTTCCGAGCACGGAAACTAAGCCGTTCGACACATTGAATTTCAAAGCACGTGCGAAATGCCTCTCGCTCCTGCG
This sequence comes from Acidobacteriaceae bacterium, assembly GCA_025462785.1. Taxonomy (GTDB): domain Bacteria; phylum Acidobacteriota; class Terriglobia; order Terriglobales; family Acidobacteriaceae; genus JAOAPG01. The sequence goes on along the minus strand of JAOAPG010000051.1, from coordinate 6,842 downwards.
ATCGGCCCAAGTGAATCTCTCATGCCACACGTAGTTGTGCAGGACCGTAATTTCAACCGCCAACGCTGTCGCGATTAGATAGTGCATATGGAATCCATTCCTGAGTACTGCGAGCACGAGTAACTGGACCACAATTCCGACTGCGCCAACGGCATTGAACTTGAGCCAGCGTATTCCGGTCCTGCAGAAGGCGTCGCTGCTCATGGGATACGCTCTTCCAAATACAAGCGATGCGTATTCCGGCCTACAAAAACGACCAGCATGGCTGTCATGCCCACCAGACCGACAATTCCACCCACGTCGAACAAGTGGTAGTGGCCCTTTAGCACTGTCGGCCAGCGCAGAAGCGCAAGATTGCCGATTGATAACAGAAGACGTAATTCTGTGGGGCCAAAACTCCAAAAGGAAAGTTGGAATTCGCCAAGGGTATAGGTAGCGAGATACGACTGGATCGACAACAAGAGGAAGGCGATCAACAGCCCAATGGCTATGTAGGGATGCATGTAACCGGAGAGAGCCAATCCGGCCATTAGCGCGAGGGCACCGACGCTGTCGATCATGTGGTCGACATAAAACCCGTAGCGAGGACGCTGCTTCCTTCGAAGTCGCGCGATAGTGCCATCCAGGCTATCTCCCAGCCAGCTGACGGCGAGGCAGAGAATTACACCGATCAGCCACCAGCGATTCCACCGCGCCAAGGCGTAACTGATTCCCGCCGCTATTTGTCCGGCGAACCCAAGCGCGGTGAGGTGGTCTGAGTTGATGGACTCGGGAACTCTAGCGGCTATCCAGAGCAGAACCTGTTTTTCGGTTTTTGCCAGGAAGCTTTGCTGAAAACGTGTCGCGTCACGAAATGGATAACTGGGTTTTTGATTGAATACCGCGGGATTTACCTGTTCACAAAAATCGGTCCATGCATTTTCCATTGCAGCCCTCCCGAACGTTTTCTTTCGGGAATTTGCGCTGCAATGTCGAAGTTTGCAATGCACTGCGAATAGATCCCAGCTCAACTCGCGGTGAACAGGTATGTTCTTGAAAACGGAGGTCTTATTCGCCCAGATGATCTCGAGAAGAATTGAAACGAGCCGCCGACCAGATGATATGACTAGAAACTTCTTCAATCGAATCACCCAACTGCTCGACTGCCGAGTCGACTTGGTCGCGAGTGATCACGGCTGGGGGAGCAATCAAGAGGTGGTCTCCGGCAGTACCGTCAACGCACCCCTGCATCGGATACACGAGCAGACCGCGCTTCACGGCTGCTTGTCCTACCTGCCCCGCGAAGTTCAACTGGGGAGGAAAGGGCTGTTTTGTTTGTTGATCGGCGACGAACTCTGCTGCCCACAACAAGCCGATTCCACGAACATCTCCGACTGCGCTCAGGCTGCGAAGCCGGTTGAGTGCGGTGTCTAAATTTTCAGCAGGCGATTTAGGCTTGGCGGAGTCCGCTTCTTGGACGAGATTTTGTTTCTGAATTCGACGGAGCACAGCCTGCCCTGCTGCCAGTGAAATAGGATGCGAGTTATACGTGAACCCGTGCAGGAACGCTCCGCTGCCGTTTGCTATCGCGTCCACCACTTTCTTCGTCATAATCACCGCACCGAGAGGCGCATATCCGCTCGAAAGACCTTTTGCTGTAACCAGGATGTCTGGCATGATCCCCCAATGCTCAACTGCGAAATTCTTTCCGGTCCGGCCCATCCCGGTCATCACCTCGTCAGCGATAAGAAGGACATTGTGTTTTCGGCAGATTTCGGAAATGCTGTTTAAATAACCAGGCGGCGGGGTCACTGCTCCGAGGGTCGCGCCGCTCACAGGCTCGAATATGAATCCAGCTACTTTTCCATCGCTTGCCGTTATGGCTGTGTCCAATTCTGCTGCGTATTCCTGCCCGCAATTCCGACAACCATCCGTGCAGTCGTAGTTACATCTGTAGCAATACGGAATTCCGATATGAGTGAACTCCCGCACCATCGGAAGGTAAATCTCCCGTCTTCGCCTGTTCCCCGAAACCGAAAGTGCCCCAAGCGTAGAACCGTGGTAGCTTTGCGTACGGCTCAGAATCTGATGTCGCTCGCCTTGGCCTACTTCGAGTTGATACTGCCGAGCCAACTTTAAAGCCGTCTCGACCGACTCTGAACCTCCGCAGGTGAAATATACCGCGCCGTCGCGGAATTGTTCGCCTGCAAAACCGAGAAGCTCTTGGGCATAGACTTCGGCAATGGGAGTCGTAAATTGGCTGGTGTGAACAAATTCGAGATCCCTGGCTTGTTCTGCCATTGCCGCGGGAATCTCGGAAACTCCGTGTCCAATGAAGTTCACCGCTGCGGAACCGGAGAAGTCCAGATACTGCTTGCCAGTTTCATCCCAAAGATAGACACCCTCTCCCCGGACAGCCGCAGGGAACGTTTTGCGGAATGAACGTCGCAGCAGAGCGGGATGTCGAGGAGCGGAAACCAGGGAATCCGGCACGAACGAATTATCGGGCGCATAGCATGACAGTGTCAAAGCGTTCACCTGGCATCCCGCAAAATCGCCGGTATGTGAGGCTCTCGATTTTGCAATAAGGAACCCTCCTCGTATCGGCTTATGTCTCTGTAAGCATGTAAAATCGGCTCTGGATGCCGGATTCCCCGAATATTCCCGAAGTGATCCCCGCGAGTTTCACGACGCGCGTTTTGCGCCTGTTTCGGCCATCGCACCAGCACACAGCATTTTCCGCAACGTTGTTGCTGATGTCGGCAGTCATGCTCTCGCGCGTGATTGGTTATGTCCGAGAGATGTATATCGCATGGGCCTTCGGAGCCGGCGCGCTCACGGATGCTTACAATGCCGGCTTCACCATCCCCGACTTTCTGAATTACATTCTCGCGGGCGGCACGGTATCGATCACTTTTATCTCGATCTACACTCGCTTTCTTGCGGAAAAAAAAGAAGACGAGGCGCAAAAAACCTTTTCAGTGATTGTCACGGTGATGACGACCGTGCTCCTAGTTGGAATTGTTATTGCGGAATTCTTTGCTCCCGAGATTTGCCGCTGGTGGTTTAGCGGGTTTAACCCCGAGCAACTCAAGTTGTGCGTCCATCTCACGCGCATTCTTCTGCCGGCTCAGGTTTTCTTCTACGTGGGTGGAGTCGTTTCTGCGGTATTGCTGTCGCGCCGTTTGTTTCTCTTTCCTGCTTTTGGACCGCTCATCTACAACGCATTCATCATTCTCGGAGGGATCTTTCTTTCGCGACCTCTGGGCATTTCGTCTCTTGCGTATGGGGCACTGATTGGCAGCTTCATCGGCCCTTTTCTTGTGAATGCGTTCGGAGCTGCACGTGTTGGCACAGGTTACAGCATTTCGTTCGATATAAAGAATAAAGCTTTTCGCGAATGGGTACGGGTAACTATTCCTCTCATGCTTGGGGTGTCGCTAGTCACCGCCGATGATTGGATCCTTCGCCACTTCGCTTCCGGCGGCGTGGGCGTCATCACGCGCTTAAATTATGCGAAGCGTCTATTCACTGTTCCGATTGCAATTCTCGGCCAAGCGACTGGACAGGCCTCGTTGCCATTTTTTGCACGCTTGTTTGGTGAAAAGCGTACCCAGGAATTTACGGATTCAGTGAATGGCTCCGTCTACCGAGTCATTGCAGCGGCTCTTTTATTCACGAGCTGGATGATGGCTGCATCGCTTCCCCTGATCGACCTTCTCTATCGAAGGGGGCATTTCGTTTTTTCCGATAGCCAGCAGACCGCTACTTACTTTTTCTTATTCTCGCTTTCATTACCGTTTTGGTCGGCACAGGCTTTATATGCGCGCGCCTTTTACGCGACAGGCAACACGCTCACACCGATGGTTGCAAGCACCTTGATTACTCTGGGCTCGCTTCCCCTGTATTCCCTGCTCTTTCATGTTTATTCAGCAGAGGGACTTGTTGTGGCATCGGACCTGGGTATCATGGCGAACTGCCTGGCAATGGCCATCCTTCTTCGTCAACGCAAACTGGTGACAACTGGCCAACTCAGATGGAAGGAAATCGGGAAGGCTGGAATCACCGCTATCATCGCGGGGGCTCTTGGCTATGAGGCCGCTAAGCAGATTCTCGTGAACAACAGTAAGAAGGCTGATCTCGAAGCGCTCGGCTTATTGACTATCACTTGGGCTGCGGCAACGGCAGGCGGCTTGTGGGCAACTCGTTCTGAACTGCCCCGCGATTTGTTTCGACGCAAAACAACGACCTATCCACGCGCGGCAGAGTTGCAGGCCGAGGAGTTAGCTACCAGGAATGAGCCGTAACGTCTTTTTGTGACGGTTGCAAATTACGGTATGCCGAGGCCACCGTTGAAGTGCTGTATTGCGCGATAACACTCGCATGCGGATTCCTCTAGTTCGACGCGATTGAGAATCTTCACCGTGCCTCGCAAATTCTCGATAAGGCCGGCCCGTTGAAGAATTCCTGCAGCCAAGCTGACACTCGGACGTCCAGTACCCAACATTTGTGCAAGAAATTCATGAGTAATGGGGAGAAGGTCCGAGTCAACCCTGTCCTGGCACATCAAAAGCCAGCGCGCGAGGCGCTGCTCGATTTCGTGCAATCGATTACACGCGGCAATTTGCGCGATCTGCAAACCTTGGATCAAGACATAGCGGTTCAAGACCAGCCGCAACTCAGGAGCGGACTGCAGTACCTCCTCCAAGGCGGACGATTTTATTTTCCATCCTTGCCCAGCTATTTGGGTAATGGTGCGATACGGCCCCTGTCTTAGTCCGACGGCGAGCGAGGTTCCAATCATTCCTTCTTTGCCAACAATCGCAACTTCCACACTCTTGCCGTCTTGTGTAAGCACGACGAGCGAGACCAGTCCTTCGTTCAGGAAATATCCAAAGTCGATTCGCCGCCCTGGTTCTTGCAATATCAGCTGTTGTGGAAGCTCTACCGGCTCCAGGTGCGGGCGCAGCAGTGCATACTCTGAAGCTGGAATGGACAGTAGAACGATGTTGTGGACGGATCGCCCATTCAGATCAGTTCGTTTTGGGAACTGTGAAGAACCAGACGGTTTGTTGCGCGAACTGTGACTCTTATGAATGCGTTCCAAGCAGTTTTCCTTGCAAACTGCACACCCGGTGCTTGATGAGAAGGTGAACGTAGCCTAAGTGTGATGGAAACCCTTGTCTGTTCGCCAACGAACGAAGGGGGAGAGTAGTTACTAGCGAAGGCGGAGACCGCCGTTGAAGTTTTGTATGACTCGATAACACTCGCAAGCCGTGTTTTCCAGTTGCTTGCGATTGATGATCTTCACCGTGCCGCGAAGATTTTCAATTAATCCTGCTTGCTCTAACATGCCAGAAGCCAAGCTCACGCTGGGACGTCCTGTACCCAGCATTTGGGCGAGAAATTCGTGGGTCAAATGAAGCTTCTCCGTATCGACTCGATCCTGACACATCAACAACCATCGCGCGAGACGCTGTTCAATTTCATGCAGCCGGTTGCATGCTGCGATTTGAGCGACTTGTAATCCGTGGAGGAGAGCATAGCGATTCAGTTCCAAACGCAATTGTGGGGCAACGGGCAAGATTTCTAACAAAATTTCGGCCCGGATGCGAACGCCACTTCCTGGAATTTGCATAATCCCGCGCCAGAGACCTCTCTCTAGTCCAATGATGAGAGGCATTCCAACCATCCCCTCTCTTCCGACGATGCCTACTTCAACGCTGCGTCCGTCGTTCGTCAGAACTACAAGCGAAGTCATTCCGTCATTCACAAAGTACCCATAGGCCAACCGCTCGCCTGGTTCATGCAGGATCCTGTGTTGAGGAAGTTCTACGGCCTCCAAGTGCGGCCTTATTAAGTGGAACTCATCGTCAGGAATGGAGAGCAGAATGACGTTGCGAATAGGATTGCCCGTCGGATCGGTTCTTTCACCTGCGCGCAGAGGATACGTTGTAGGGGGTGTCGATGCTTTCCCGATGGTGAGGTTTGCAATGGCCAAGGCTAGTCTCTTTCCAATTTTTCAGTGCGTTTGGATGCCAAGAGGCTGCTCTGGTTGTAAACCGAAAACTCTGTATTTAGGGTTAAAACTTCACTGATATCTGCAGGGGATTATAACGGGGTACACGAAGCGAGCCTCCGAATCTTATTGCCCAGGAGGCCCGCCGTGTTTCAAACAAATATTAGGCGCGGGCGGCGGCAGTTTCCGCAGGGACAGACGACGCGGCTTTCGACTCCTCGCCATTAGCTTTTTGGCCAGCCTTGCGGATGTCGATGCCACCTTTGAAGAATGCTCCATCTTCAATGGAAATTCGAGCAGCAACAACATCACCAGTCAGGGATCCGTCGCTGCGAATGTCCACTCGGTCGCTCGCGGTAAGATTGCCGCGCACTTTGCCGAGTACGACAATTTCGCGGGCATTGATATTCGCGGAGACAACGCCATTCCGGCCTACAGTTACCCGATTGCCGGCCAGATTAATGGAGCCTTCAACGCGCCCGTCGATGTAAAGAGACTCTGAGCCGGTCACCTCACCCTTAATCACCAGCGACTTCCCGATCGTGGCCTGGTCCGCTGTACTGGTGGAAACTGGGCGCGCAGTAGCAACTGGAGTGGGCGAAGGTGTCTCCGTCCCAACAGAAGCTGAGGGGGTAAAGGTCGCAGGGCGCTCCGGTTCATTCGGCCTGGCGGGTGTCGTCGTTGGTTGATTCGTGGGCTTCCACATGGGCAAAAATCCTTTCCTTTAATAAGGGAGTATGGGTCTAACCCGCATTTCGGTGACCAAACGAATTCTACTCCCGTCAGAGCCCTTCGTGCTGTGGAAATTCCCTAGTTGCTGGAGTAAATAGGCTGATATCGCTGC